>PPEA01000678.1 GCA_002967005.1 Mycobacterium talmoniae | reverse complement strand
GGGCTCGGCCCGGCCACCGTCAGCGTGGACGCGCTGTCGGGGCTGTTCTGGTCGTCGCGTTCGGTGTGGCGGTCCCGGTCCTGGACGCGGCCGTCGCGCCGGCCAACCGCAATCGCCCACGACTGCCCGCCGCGGTCGCCGTGGCGTTGGCCGCGGTCGCGGTCATCTTGACCACCGACAACTTCTTTGTGCTGTTGTTCGGGTGGGAATCGCTGACCGTCGCGTTCTATCTGCTGGCCGGCTATGACCGTGATCTGCCCGGGCGGGTCGGCGGTTCGGTCATCACGGTGGTGTTCGGGAAGACCAGTGGGGCAGCGGTGCTGATCGGCGCGCTGCTGCTGAGCGGGCGCACCCACACGTTCGTGTTCACCGCGGGCGCTGTCGACCCGCACGATGTCGTCGGCCAAGCTGCCTATGCGCTGTTGTTGTTCGGGTTCGGCATCAAAGTTGGATTGGTGCCCGCGCACATCTGGATGCCGCGCGGGTACGCCGCGGCGCCCGGCCCGGCCCGCGCGGTGATGGCCGGTGTCGCGGTCAACGTCGGCTTCTACGGCATGTGGCGCACCCTGAATGTCCTCGGGCCGCCGCCGGTTTGGCTGACCTGCGTGGTATTGATTGTCGGGGGAGTCACCGCCATCCTGGGCATCGCCCACGCCGCGGTCAATCCCGATCTGGCTGCCCTGATCTCGTGGTCGAGCGTGGAGAACGCCGGCGTGATCACCGCCGGTTTCGGGGTGGCGATGGCGGGCGCGTCGGCACGCGAGGCGCCGCTGATCGCCGCCGGGCTGGTGGCGGCCACCGCGCAGTTGATCGCCCACGCCCTGGGCAAAACGTTGCTGTTCACCTCGACCTCCACGATTGAGCAGGCAACCGGTACCACCGATCTGGATCGGCTCGGTGGGGTGGCACGCCGGTTACCGTGGGCGGGAACCGGTTTGGTGATCGGTGCGCTGACGCTGGCAGGAGTGCCGCTGACCGCCGGATTCGCATCGGAATGGTTCACGCTGGAGTCATTGATGCAGCAATTCCGGGTATCCGGGCTGGCCATGCAGCTATCTACCGCCGTGGCCGGCGCGCTGGTCGCGTTGACGATCGGCATCGCGGCGGTGACGTTTGTGCGCGTCGTGGCGCTCACCGCGTTCGGGCCGGCCCGCATCGGTGAGCCGCCGCTGAATCCCGACCTGGCGCGGGCCGATGGTCAATGGCCCTACCGCGTCGGTGTGGGTGTGCTGGCGGCAGGCTGCCTGGGCGCCGCGGCGTTCGCGCCGCTGCAGGTGCGGCTGATTGGCCGCGGCCTTACCCCGCTGGTGGGCGATCGTGCGGCCGGGGCCAACGCCAAACCGTGGGTACTGCAACCGGTGTACGCCGACTTCTCCGCGTTGTCGCCCAGTTGGCTGTGGATCGTCCTTCCGGCCATGGCGGTGGTGATCACCGGGTGTGCGGCCCTGTTCGCCGGGCGGAATCCCTTCCGGGCGCGGGTGGTGGCCCCGTGGTCATCGGCCTCGCCCGGGGTGCACCGGGGCGTCGGCTACACCTCGTTCGCCTACGCCAACCCGGTCCGCAACGTCTTATCCAATGTGCTGTTGACCCGTGCCGAACTGGTGGAGTCCGCCGACCAAACCTCGGGTGACGTCGCCGCGGCACCGGGATTGACCTACCGGGTCGGGGTCGTCGACCTTGTCGAACGGTACTTCTACCGGCCGTTGGTCGGCGGTGTGTTGTGGGTGTCGCGGTGGGCTAGGCGGCTGCAATCGGGGCGCCTCGACGCGTACATGGCTTACATGTTGATCGCGGTGCTAGCCGTCCTCGCCGTGGTGATCGCCACCGGGTGATTTGGGTGGATCAATGACACTCAGCGGGCAACCCAAACGGCAATTCAGCTGCCGCATCGGCGATGTCGAGGAGGCGATTGTATTTGGCGACCCGTTCACCGCGGGCCGGGGCGCCGGATTTGAGCTGTCCGCATCCCGAGCCCACCGCCAAGTCGGCGATGAACGAGTCATCGGTTTCGCCGGAGCGGTGCGAGATCATCGCTCCGTAGCCGGATTGTCGGCATACCGCCAGCGCCGCAAGGGTTTCCGAAACGGTACCGATTTGATTCAGCTTGATCAGGGCGGCATTGCCGACACCGGCGCCCACCGCGGCAGCGATCAGTTCGGGGTTGGTCACGAAGTTGTCGTCGCCGACCAGTTGCACCCGGTCGCCCAGCGCCGCGGTGAGCTGTTGCCAGCCGGTGGTGTCGTGTTCGCCCATCCCGTCCTCGATGCTCCACACCGGGAACTGGTCGACGATGTTGGTGTAGCGCTCGATCAGGTCGGTGCTGGACAACGAGTCACCGCCCACCCGGTAGTGGCCGTCGCGGTGGAACTCGCTGGCCGCCGGGTCCAAGGCGATGGCGACACCGTCGCGCCCGGCGGTATAGCCGGCGTCGTCGATGGCCGCGGTGAGCAGGGCGAGCACCTCCTCCGGGCTGTCGATCTCGGGTGCAAAACCCCCCTCGTCGCCCAATCCGGTCGACAGCTGACGGTCGGCCAACGCCGTGCGCAGCGCCCGGTACACCTCGGCGCCGGCTCGGACCGCCTCCGGCAGCGACGGTGCACCCAGCGGTGCGATCATGAACTCCTGGAAATCGAGGTCGTTGAGCGCATGCGCCCCGCCGTTGACCACATTGAAGTGCGGAACCGGCAGCCGCGGCGCGACGCCGGACGGAAGCAGCCACTGCCACAACGGCTGCCCCGCCGCGAGCGCGAACGCCTGCGCGGCGGCCATCGAGACACCGACGATCGCGTTGGCGCCCAGCCGGGATTTGTTGGCGGTGCCATCCAGGTCCCGCAGCGCCTGGTCGACCTGCTCAAGAGAAGTCAACGGTCGACCGATCAGGCGTCGGCGATCGGCCCGGTGACGTGATCGACCGCGCGGCGCACTCCCAGACCGGCGTAGCGTGCCGGGTCATGGTCACGCAGTTCGACGGCCTCCCGACTGCCGGTCGACGCCCCGGACGGAACGCCCGCGCGCACCCGTGGGCCGTCGGCCAGTGTCGCGGATACCGACAGGGTGGGCCGCCCCCGCGAGTCCAGGATCTCGATCGCGGATATCGACGAGAACTGTACGGTCATCTGTGCGCCTCCCCACCTGGACCGAACCGGTGCGGCCAGTCGGAGGCGGGTCCGCTGCCGCACGCGCTCGCCAAGATTACCAGCGACGCCGGAAAGCCGTGGCGGATTGAAAGACGGTGTATCGCAAGGGGAAGGAGGCGTCGATGAACGAAGACTGCCTGAAGCTCACCGCCTATTTCGAGGAGCGGCACCGCGCCGGCGACCGCTTCCTCTCCGACGCGATGCTGGATCTCTACGGACAGCGTCGGGTCGCCACCAGCATCGTGTTGCGCGGAATCGGCGGCTTCGGGTCACGGCATCACCTCAGAAGTGACCAATCGTTGAGTCTGTCCGAGGATCCACCCGTCGCGGTGGTCGCGGTGGACACCAGTGCCGCGATCGAGGCCCTAATCGACCCGTTGCGGGCGATCCCGAAACGCGCCTTGGTCACCTTGGAGCGGGCACGGATGCTGACCGGCCAGATCGGGCCGGTCGAGTTGTCCGACGAGTTGCACGAGGCAACCAAACTGACCATCTACGCGGGTCGCAAGGAACGGATCGACGGGGTTCCCGCCCATATCGCGCTGTGCGACCTGATGTACCGACGCCAGCTGGCCGGGGCATCGGTGTTCCTCGGCGTCGATGGGACGGTTCACGGCCGTCGCGAGCGTGCTCATTTCTTCGGCGGTAACGCCGACGTCCCGGTGATGATCATCGCCGTGGGCGACGGTGAACGCATCGGTGCGGTGGTTCCCGAACTCGCCGGTCTGCTGCGACAGCCTTTGTTCACCATCGAACGGGTGCGGGTCTGCAAACGTGACGGTGAACTGCTGCAACGACCACACGAGCTACCCGGCACCGACGAGCATGGACTCGCGTTGTGGCAGAAGTTGATGGTCTACACCACGGAAGCGGACCGCCACGATGGGGTGCCGATCCACCGCGCCCTGGTCCAGCGGCTTCGACAACGAAAGCAGTCGCGCGGGGCCACGGTGTTACGTGGAATCTGGGGGTTCCACGGCGACCACCAACCGCACGGCGACAAGTTGTTTCGGCTGACCCGCCAAGTCCCGGTGGTCACCATCATCGCCGACACACCGCAGCACATCGCCGAATCTTTCGATGTGGTCGACGAACTCACCCGCGACGGCGGTCTGGTGACCAGCGAAATGGTGCCCGCCCTGGTGTCGGTCAACGGTGATGATCGCGACGGCGGAACACGGCTGGCCCACTACCGGTACTGACCCCATGCCTGAGCGCCGACGGCTCTCGCCGGCATTGAAGTTCGTGCTGATGGTCGGCGCGATGAGCTTCTTCGCCGACTTCACCTACGAAGCCTCCCGCAGCATCGTCGGCCAGTTTCTGGGGGTGCTCGGTGCCGGCGCGCTGGCCATCGCGATGATCACCGGCTTCGGGGAGCTGCTCGGCTACGGGCTGCGGCTGTTCTCCGGGCCCGGCGCGGACCGCACCGGGCTGTATTGGCCGATCACCATCGGCGGCTACATCCTGCAGATGTCGGTGGTGCCGCTGCTGGCGCTGGCCGGCAGTTGGCAGATGGCCGCCGCACTGATCATCCTCGAGCGGGTCGGCAAGGCCATCCGCAACCCGCCACGCGACGCGATGCTCTCGCACGCCGCCAAACAGATCGGCTACGGCTGGGGCTTCGGCGTGCATGAGGCGCTCGACCAGTTCGGCGCCATGTTCGGACCGCTGCTGGTCGCGTTCGTCGTGGCCAGCACGCACGACGACTACCGGCTCGCGTTCGCTGCGCTCGCCGTCCCGGCGGCCGTCATGCTGTCGCTGCTTGCGGTGGCGCGACTGGTGTATCCGCGCCCGCAGGATCTGGAGCCGGCCAGCGCGACGGCGCCTACCCGCAAGCTGCCGCAGGTATTTTGGATCTACCTGGCCGCCGCGGCGCTGGTGGCCGCCGGCTTCGCCGACTTCCCAATCCTGGCCTACCGATTCCAGCAGACCGGAACCGTCCCGGCGACCGCCATACCGATCTTCTACGCCGCCGCGATGGCGGTGTCAGGCACCGGGTCATTGGTGTTTGGGCGCCTGTTCGACCGGTTCGGGATCGGTCTGCTGATACCGCTGACCCTCGTCGTAGCGGCGTACGCCCCGCTGGTGCTCCTCGGCGGGTTCTGGCCCGCCTTGCTCGGCAGCTGCCTGTGGGGCCTGGGCATGGGTGTGCACGAATCGATCATTCCTGCCGCGGCGGCGCCGATGGTGTCGCCGGACCGCCGCGCCTCTGCTTATGGACTGTTCACCGGCGTCTACGGCGTCGCCTGGTTCGTCGGCAGCACCGCGATCGGTGCGCTGTTCGGGGTGTCGCTCGCGGTCGTCGTCGCGTTCTGCGTCGCCGCCGAACTCGCCGCCGTTCCGCTGCTTTTGTTTGTGCGGCGACGAACGGCCAGCACCAACGTCACATCACCGAATCCTTCGATGTAGTCGACGATTCACGTGACACCGCCTCCCGTCGCCGACGGGAACGCGTGTGTTGCCCGTGTCAAGACTGGTTGCCGCTGCAGTTCAGCCCGATCCAGCGAATCTTGCTGTCCTCGTCCGAAACCGCCCGTCGACCCCGGGCAGCGTTCTGCGGCAAAACGTATTGTTGCCGGGTAGTAGGGTGTGGCGGGTGCCCACGATGCGGCGAGTGTTGGGATCGGAGCTGGCCCCGGGGGTGGCGCTGCTGGTGGCGACGGTGGCCGCAGTGGTGTGGGCCAACTGCGCCGGTGACAGCTACACCAGGTTTTGGGAGACGGAATTCGGGTGGCCGCGGCTGGGCCTGCACATGGATGGGCGGCATTGGGTCAATGACGCGCTAATGACGGTGTTCTTCTTCGTCATCGGATTGGAGCTCAAACACGAACTGACTCAAGGATCTTTGGCTCATCCACGTCGTGCACTGGTGTCGGTGGCTGCGGCCCTTGGCGGGGCGATGGTGCCCGCACTCATCTTCGTGGCCAGCACATGGGGAACTGACGCGGTGACAGGGTGGGGTGTGCCCATGGCCACCGACCCCGCGTTCGCAGTAGGGGTGTTGGCGTTGGTGGCCCCGCGGGCTCCAGCGGGGTTACGGGCCATGCTGCTGGCGATCGCGACCGTCGATGACGTGTTGGCGGTGTTGGTGATCGCCTTCGGCTACGCGCACGGTATCGCCTGGGTCTGGCTAGGCGCCGCGGTAGCCGGATGCGTGGTAGTGGTGATCATGCGACGCGCTGGCGTGGCCGGGGCGGGGTGGTATCTGCCCATCGGTGTGTTGGTGTGGTTCGCTACCTTGCACAGCGGCATCCACGCCACCATCGCCGGCGTCGCGCTCGCGCTGCTGACCCCGGCGAGTCCCGTAGCGGGGCGGCAGGTTCTCACCGACCTACTGCGAATAGCGAGTCCGGTCAGCGCCTTCATCGCTGTGCCAGTCTTTGCCGTGGCCAACGCCGGTGTACCACTAAGCGTTTCGGCGTTACACCATGCCGCGCACGCACGGGTGACATGGGCAGTGCTGGCGGCGCTGCTGGCTGGAAAGTTCCTCGGCGTCGGTTGCACGATCACGGTCACCGTCGCCTGCAGGATCGGTCACCTCCCAGACCAGGTGCGCCCCGGACACGTAATCGGATTGGGTTGCATCGCCGGACTGGGTTTCACCGTGGCATTGTTCGTCACCGATCTCGCCTACACCAACGCCGCGATGATCGAACAAGCCAAGGCCGGGATATTCGCAGCGTCGCTTCTGGCCGCAACTAGCGCCGCCGCGGCACTCGCCGCCACCGACCGCCGGTGCCAAGCCATGACGACATCACCGGCCGCATCCGGGCCGAGAAAGTAGATTTCTCCTCGGCTAGGTCCACAAAAGACGAGTTTCCCAGACCAGACGGCAAACCGCGTCTTGCTGTGGATGAAGACCGAACTGGGGATAACCGGCCGCCTGGAGGGCGTTTCCGGCGTCCGATGACGCGTGCCGGTCGCCGCGATTGCCGATCCTGGGCGCATGACGACGTGGACGCGCACCGAGCTGGGGGCGCTCGGAGAACAACTGGCCGCCGATTACCTGACCGGCGGCGGGCTGCGGATCCTGGCCCGCAACTGGCGCTGCCGGTACGGCGAGCTGGATGTGATCGCGGTCGATCCGGCGTCGGACACCGCGGTGTTCGTGGAGGTGAAGACCCGCACCGGGGACGGCTTCGGCGGCCTGGCCGAGGCGGTGACCGACCAGAAGGTGCGGCGGCTGCGCCGGCTGGCCACGGTGTGGCTGGCCAGCCAAGACCGGTATTGGGCCAAGGTCCGCATCGACGTCATCCGGGTGCGGATCGGGCGGTGTCCCACCCCGGAGATCAGCCACCTGAAAGGGGTCGGCTGATGGCGTTAGGCCGGGCGTTTTCGGTGGCGGTGCGCGGGCTGGACGGCGAGATCGTGGAAATCGAGGCCGACATCACCTCGGGTCTGCCCGGCGTGCATCTGGTGGGGCTGCCGGATGCCGCGCTGCAGGAGTCGCGCGACCGGGTGCGGGCGGCGATCACCAACTGCGGCCACAGCTGGCCGATGTCGCGGCTCACCCTGGCGCTGTCACCGGCCACCTTGCCCAAGATGGGCAGCGTCTACGACCTGGCGCTGGCCGCGGCGGTGCTCTCGGCGGACCGGAAGCAGCCCTGGGAGCGGTTGCGCAGCACGGTGTTACTCGGTGAGCTGGCGCTCGACGGTCGGGTGCGGCCGGTGCACGGCGTGCTGCCCGCGGTGCTGGCCGCCAAACACGACGGCTGGCCGGCGGTGGTGGTTCCGGTGGCCAACCTCGCCGAGGCCAGCCTGGTCGACGGCATCGAGGTCAACGGGGTGCACACGCTGCGTCACCTGCGCGCGTGGCTGGACGGGGC
>PPEA01000677.1 GCA_002967005.1 Mycobacterium talmoniae | reverse complement strand
CCTAAAGGATCCCCGCCTCCTACGTCACAATCGGATCACGTTGGTCACGAGGCAATTACGGCCCGCGCGGCCAGATGGTGGGCGGCCTCTGCTCTGTTAGCTTCCCGGTGAGACAACCGACAAGGCAGGGGAGAACGGCCGGTGTGGGCGATGTGCGTGCGCAAGGTTTCCCGGATACGGCCGCGCCGCGTCGCCGCGGTCACGCTGTTAGCGGCGGCGCTGCTGGGCCTGGCCAGCGCGCCCAGCTGTACGCCCACGTCCGCGGCGTTCTCCCGTAAGGGCCTGCCGGTCGAATACCTGGAGGTGCCGTCCCCGGCGATGGGCCGCGACATCAAGGTCGAGTTCCAAGGCGGCGGCCCCCAAGCGCTGTACCTGCTCGACGGCCTGCGCGCCCAGGACGACAACAGCGGCTGGGACATCAACACCGCTGCGTTCGAGTGGTTTTACCAATCCGGTATATCGGTCATCATGCCGGTGGGCGGCCAGTCCAGCTTCTACACCGACTGGTACAAGCCGGCCTGCGGCAGCGCCGGCTGCCAAACCTACAAATGGGAGACCTTCCTGACCCAGGAGTTGCCGTCCTGGCTGGCCGCCAACCGGACGGTGTCGGCGGTCGGCAACGCGGTGGTGGGCCTGTCGATGGCCGGCGGTGCGGCGTTGACCCTGGCGATCTGGCACCCCGCGCAGTTTGTCTTCGCCAGCTCGCTGTCGGGTTTCCTCAACCCGTCACAAGGGTTGTGGCCCACCATGATCGGCTTCGCGATGAAGGACGCCGGCGGCTACACCGCAACGGATATGTGGGGAACAGCCAACGATCCCGCCTGGCGCCGCAACGATCCGATGGTCAACATCGGCCGGTTGGTGGCCAACAACACCGCGATCTGGGTGTACTGCGGTAATGGCACGCTGTCGGATCTCGACGGCGCCGGCGATTTCGGCACGCAGTACAGCGCGCAGTTCCTGGAGAACATCACCGTGAAGACCAACAAGGAGTTTCAGCAGAAGTACCTGGCGGCCGGCGGCCACAACGGGGTGTTCAAGTTTCCGGCCAGCGGCACGCACAGCTGGGGTTATTGGGGCTCGGCAGTTACAGGAGATGAAACCCGATCTGCTGCGGGTCCTGGCCGGCCCGCCGCAACCGGCGGCCCCGCCACCGGGTGCACCGCAGCCCGGCGTGCCGGCGCCCGTCGCCCAGCAACCGGGCGTGCCGGCACCGGCTCCCGCGCCGAACACCGTTGGCGTCCCGCAAGCCGTGGTTCCGCAACCGGCCGTGCCCCAGGCCGTCGTCCCGCAACCGGTTGTACCGCAAGCCGTCGCACCACAACCGGTCGTGCCACAAGCCGTCGTCCCGCAACCCGTCGCACCCCGGTAAACCCAAACCCTCGCACTACGCCGTCGTCCGCGGGTCGGCGATCACCCACCCGAGGATTCGGAAGGCTGGGCGCTTGTCGGCCGGCTAGCCGGACAATGCGATCTGTTGCACGGTGGCCGTTTCACCCGACACTCACTCGGATTGTTATGATTCTGTGACCTTTAAGGGCGTGTCTTGAGGCTTTTCGACCCAAGTTTTGTCGTACCCCGTCGCTAGCGTCGGGGGTATGGAAACGGCTAGCCGCGAACAGATCGTCGAAGCTTTCGACGCGTTGGCTGCCGATATGAACCGGTTGTTGGAGTTGGACTTTGAAGCCCTGACCACCCCGGAGCGCTTGGATATGTTGGAGCGCTGCGAGGTGCTGCGCCGCCAACTACCCGCCGTCGAGCATCCGTTGATCAACCAACTCGCCGACTACGCCGACCCCTCCGAATTAGGCGCCAAACTGCGCTGGGCGCTGGCCGATCGGCTGCTGATCACCCGCGGCGAAGCCGGCCGCCGCATCACCGAAGCCACCGACCTCGGGCCACGGCGCTCGGTCACCGGACAACCCGTGGAACCTTTGTTGCCCACGGTGGCCGCCGCCCAACGCGCCGGACACCTCAACTCCGCCCACATCCGGGTGATCCGCGACTTCTTCAGCTACCTATCCGAGCGCGTCGACACCACCACCCGAACCCAAGCCGAAACCAACCTGGCGCAGTGGGCCACCCAGATGCGCCCCGACCACCTCCAGAAACTGGCCGTGCGCTACGCCGACACCCTCGACCAAGACGGCGACTTCACCGACCACCAACGCGCCCAACGCCGCACCCTGGTGCTCGGCCCGCAAGGCCGCGACGGCATGAGCGCCATCAAAGGCTGGCTGACCCCCGAAGCCCGCGCCACACTCGAAGCCGTCCTGGCCCGCTGGGCCGCCCCCGGCATGTGCAACCCCGCAGATGAAACCCCCTGCGTGGACGGCACCCCCAGCCAAGAAGCCATCGACAACGACCGCCGCGGCCCCGGCCAACGCAACCACGACGCCCTGCTCGCCATCTGCCGCGCCCTGCTGGCTTCTGGACAACTCGGCCAACACAACGGCCTACCCGCCACCGTCATCATCTCGGCCGCACTCCACGACCTCGAAACCGGCACCGGCAAAGCCTTCACCGGCGGCGGCAGCTGGCTGCCCATGACCGACGTGATCCGCATGGCCTCCCACGCCCACCACTACCTCAGGATTTATGACGGCGCCAAAGAAATCGCGCTCTATCACACCAAACGGCTGGCCTCCCCCGGCCAACGCATCGTCCTGTACGCCAAAGAACGCGGGTGCAGCCACCCCAACTGCCCCGTACCCGGCTACTGCTGCGAAGTCCACCACGACGACGACTACGCCCAAACCGGCGTCACCGACATCCACGGCCTCACCTTCCGCTGCCACCCCCACCACGAAATCATCACTTCTGGCGGCTGGAAAACCCGCAAAAACCACCACGGCCACACCGAAACACTGCCACCCCCACACCTCGACCACGGCCAACCCAGAACCAACAACTACCACCACCCCGACAAACAGCTACCCGACAACACCGATGACAACGAAGACGACGACGACGATCCGTAGCCGTCGATGGGGGTATCTCCCGACTATGCCGTCGCGGCGCCGGGCACCGCGATTTCGTGCAACGCCGCGACCAGGTCGGCGAGGTCGCCGCGCTCCGGTGAGTAGCCGGGAAAGTAGCAGCAGACATCGGATGCGTGCTGGCCGTAGCGTTCTCGGATCCGGTCTGCGCAATCTTCGGGTGTGCCGACGATACCGAGGGTCCGCACCATCGGCTCGGTGACCATGGCCCGCATCTCGGCATACTTGCCCTGCTTGGAGAGTTCGTTCAGCCGCGGTTGCAGGTCCGCCCAGCCCTCCACCTCCAAAACCGGCCGGTAGTTGGGCGTGGATCCGTAGAAGGCGATCAGCGACGCCACGCCGTCGATCGCCCGCGCCAAACCGGCCTCGGTGCGCGCAACGGCCACCATGGCCTGCCCCACGATCTGAAACTCCCCCGCGTCCCGGCCCGACCTACGCAAACCTTCGGCAACCGCCGGCAGCGTGCGGTCGACAAAGTGCCGAGTGCTGTTGAACGGCATCACCAGCAGCCCGTCGGCGACCTCGGCAGCCTTCCGGGTCATCACCGGCCCGAGCGCTCCCATCAGCACCGGCGGCACACCGTACGGGTTGGGGCCGGGATTGAAGTTCGGCGGCATCAACGTGTGCGTGAAGAACTCGCCCCGAAACTGCAGTGGGGCCTTGCCTTCCCACGCCGCGAAGATCGCCCGCACCGCGGCGACGGACTCGGCCGTCCGGCTGGCCGGCTTACCCCACTGGCTGCCGTACCGCTTCTCGATATGCGCCCGGATCTGCGAACCGAGACCCAGCCGGAACCGGCCCCCGCTGAGCACCTGCAGGTCATAGGCGGAGTGCGCGAGATGCAACGGACTACGCGGTCCGGCGATCGCGACGTTCGTCATCAGTTCCAGCTCGGTTTCCTGCGCGGCCACCACCAGCGGGACGAACACGTCGTGTGGGCCTTCGAACGAGAAGAGGCCGTCGGCCCCCAGTTCGGCGATCGCACGGGCGCTTTCCCGCGCCTTGGCCGGCGCCCCGGCGACCTGTAGGTGGACCTTCACCGAGACACCAGCGACTCGGACAGCGCCCATAGCCGGGCGGCAGATTCGTGGTCGACCGCGTACGGCGCGACGTCGGTGATGGCGCAGGTCTTGCCGGTCAGGTCGACACCGTCGACAACATCCAATGCGGTGGGCTGGGTCACGGTTTCTAACCCTGGCTCAGGGCGTCCGCGGTGGCAAGGCCGGCATACGGCGCTACCCGCTGCGCGGCGACGGTCCGAAACGTTTCGGCCAGCGGCACGCTTGTCCCGCCGCCACCCGCGGCGACCAGGGCTTCGGTCTTGAACGCGCGCGCGGCCGCGCCCAGCCGGTACCGCACGACTCCGTACTCGGCGGCCGCCGCAAAAGCTTCCCACAGCAACACTTCGACGTCCGGGTGGTCGGCGGCGTCACGCACGAGTCGGCGCACCCGCGGATCCCCGGTGTACAACTCGGCCGAAACCGCCAACGCGCGCGGGCTTTCTTCCAGGACACCCGAGTCCAACGCCGCGACGGCAGCGCCGAGGATCTGCAACGCTTCGGCGCCGACGGGGTCGGCGAGCGCCACGGTGACCTTCCATCCCGCCATGACGTGGTCGAACAGCCAGCCACCGGCGTGCTGCACCGCGTCGGCCACCGTCGGCGCAATGACATGCAGGCGGTAGGACGCTAGGGCGCTGCCGGTCACGGCAGCACGCGGACCGGGACATGCGACCAACCGGCCACGTTCTGCATGCTCACCCGCTTGCACCCCTCCCACAACACCTCGTAGCGGGGCATGAAGTCGAGCATCTTCTCCAGCGCGATGGCGGCCTCCATCCGGGCCAGCGCCGCGCCCAGGCAGCTGTGGATCCCGTAACCGAAGCCGAGATTCTGCGCCTCGGTACGGTCCCGGTCGATGTTGAAAGTGTCGGGGTCGGTCCAGGCGTCGGGATCGCGGTTGGCCGAGCCGCCGACCAGGAACACCGGCTTGCCCGCCGGGATGGTGCACCCGTGCAGCACCACGTCTTTCATCGAGCGGCGCACGTTGTACTGGGCCGGCGCCTCGTAGCGCAGCAACTCTTCCACCGCCGCCGGAATCTTGCTGCGGTCATCGAGCAGCTTCTGCCACTCGTCGGGATGCTGGGCGAACACCGTTGCCGCATTGCCGATCAGCTTGGTCACCGTCTCGGCCCCCGCCCCACCCAACAAGGTGGCGAAGCCGGCGATCTCGGAGCCGCGCAGCCGCGTCTTCGCCCCGTCCTCGCGTTCGATCTCGGCCGCGATCAGCCTGCTGATCATGTCGTCTTGCGGCTCGGCTCGGCGCTGCTGGATGAGCTCGTAGTACATCACCCAGGATTCGGCCATCGCCTGGTTGCCGGCGTCGGACATGTCGATCTGGCCCGGCTCGCGATGCAACAATTCGTCGATCCACAGCCGCACCTTCTGGCGATACTCGGCGGGCACCCCCAGCATCCGGGTGATCACCTCCACGGGGAACAGCGCCGAGAAGTCTTGCACGACATCGAATCCGCTCGGGTCGGCCGCGGCCAGGAACCCCTCGATCTGCTCGGTGACCATCTGCTGCAGCGCCATAATCGCCCGCGGCGTGAACACCTTGTTCACCAGGCTGCGCATATGCCGGTGCTCGGGAGGATCGAGCGAGATGATCATCTTCGCCGGCACCGGCTGCCCGGTGCGCACCATCCCCACGATCCACCCCGTACCGCCGAGGAGTCACGTCTCGAAGTCCTTAAACGCCGCGGCGACGTCGGCGTGCCGCGACAGCGCGTAGAAGTCGTATTGCTCGTTGTAGTAGACCGGGGCGTCGGCCCGCATCCGGCGGTACGTCTCGTAGGGACCGTTGAAGAAATCCTCCGAGAACGGGTCGAAAACAAGCTGCGCTGTTCTCACGTCACCTCCTGTGCCGCCCAACGCGAACCGGACTACAAACCGTAAACCTTACAGTATCGAACCCCGGAAGCATATCCGCAGGCGCGACCCGGTCGGTCACCGCCGCCGTCGCCCGCGCGCGGGAACCCGGCCCGCCGCCAGCTCGTTATACTGGCTAAGTATTGGGCTGGATGGCAGCCCGGGAGGGACCCCGCATGACACGCACCGACAACGACACCTGGGATTTGGCGACCAGCGTGGGTGCCACGGCGACCATGGTCGCCGCCGCCCGCGCCATCGCCGCCAACAGCACGGAACCGCTGATCGACGACCCGTTCGCCGAACCGCTGGTCCGGGCGGTCGGACTGGATTTCTTCACCCGCTGGGTGAGCGGCGACCTCGACGTCGCCGACATCGACAACAACGAATCCGGGTGGCGGCTGGCGTACCTGCCCGACGCCCTGGCCGTGCGCACCCGCTACTTCGATGCGTTCTTCGCCGACGCGACCCGGTCCGGCATCCGCCAGGCGGTCATCTTGGCCTCCGGCCTGGACGCGCGGTCCTACCGGCTGGCGTGGCCGGCCGATATGACCGTCTTCGAGATCGACCAGCCGCAGGTCATCGAGTTCAAGACCGCCACGCTGGCCGACCTGGGGGCCACACCCCGCACCGATCTGCGCACGGTGGCGATCGACCTGCGCCACGACTGGGCGGCCGCGATCCGGGACGCGGGCCTCGACAGCACCCGGCCCACGGCGTGGATCGCCGAGGGCCTGCTCGGGTACCTGCCGCCCGCCGCCCAGGACCGCCTGCTCGACGACATCACCGCGCTCAGCGCGAGGGCAGTCGGCTGGCGGTCGAAGCCATCCCGAACATGTCGGACCTGAATCTGGGCCAGGCCCGCGACACCATGCGCGCCGCCACCGCCAAGTGGCGCGAGCACGGTATCGACGTGGAGTTCGCCGATTTGGGCTACCACGGGGAGCGCCATGACGTGGCCGCCTACCTGCAACAGGCCGGTTGGCGTTCGGTCGGCACCACCGCACGCCAACTGTTCGCCGACAACGGGCTGAACCCCATCCCCGAAACCGGCGACTCGGTGTCGGTGGCCGACACTATCTACTACACCTCCACCTTGCGGTAAGGACAGAAATGATGACCAGCTCATCCGCCGCCGACCCGACGGTCCAACGCCGCGGCCTCAACACCGCGATCACCCGGTTTTGGAGCTTCGCCGCGCCGCTGTACGACACAGATTTCCTGCAACGCTGGGTCTACCGACCCGCTCACGATGAGGTGATTGCCCAGCTACACAGCCACGGCGCCGCCAAGGTTGCCGACATCGCCTGCGGGACCGGGATTCTGGCGGACCGGATCGAACGTGACCTGCGGCCCGCCGCGGTGTACGGGGTGGACATGTCCGACGGCATGCTGGAGGAAGCCCGCGCCCGGTCCGCCCGGGTGCAATGGTTGAAGGGCCCCGCCGAGCAGCTGCCGTTCGACGACAGCGCCCTCGACGCCGTGGTCACCACGTCGGCGTTTCACTTCTTCGATCAGCCCGCCGCGCTGCGCGAATTCCACCGGGTGCTCGCTCCGGGCGGGGTGGCGGCGGTGACCACGATGAGCCCGCGCCAACCCCTACCATTTCATCGGTTGTCCGCCAACCGATTAACGCCGGCGCACAACCCGTCGCCGGCCGAGATGCGGGCGCTGTTCGAGAGAGCCGGGCTGACCGTCAGTGAACAGCATCGGGTCCACCGGCCCACCTGGACGAAGCTGGTGTCGGACCTGCTCACGGTGGGGGTCAAACCCGCATAGCCGACTCAGCGGGCCACGTCGATGACCTGGACGCGGAACCGGTCCAGGGTCTCCAACAGGTGCGCCAGGCTGTCGCCGGGCACCGGGACCTGCACCCAGGTGACCCCCAACGCCGCCAGCTTGTCTAACCCGCTCAGATAGGCGTCGGCGTTGAAGTCGTCGTCACCGGGGTGGCCGCCGGCGAAGTTGGTGAAGGTGATGTCGATCTGCGACCCATCGCGACCCGCGGCGTCCAACCGGCGGCGCAGGTCGTCGATGCCGGCGGCCAGGTGCTCCGCGGTGTCCAGCGAGGCGGTGCG
>PPEA01000676.1 GCA_002967005.1 Mycobacterium talmoniae | reverse complement strand
TTGTCGCGCAGTTCCAGCACCATCCGCTCGGCGCCGCGTTTGCCGATGCCGGGCACCCGGGTCAGCGCGGTGACGTCCCCGTCGGCCAGCGCCTGGCGCAGCGCGGACGCGTCGTGCACCGCCAGGGTGGCCAGCGCGATCTTGGGCCCGATCCCGGAGACCCCGAGCAGGGTGAGGAACAGGTCGCGGGTTTCGCCGTCGCCGAAGCCGTACAGCGTCATCGAATCCTCGCGCACGATCATCGCGGTGATCAGCCGGGCTTCGGCGCCGCGGTGCAGCGTCGACAGCGTCGCCGGGGTGGCCATGACTTTGTAGCCCACCCCCGCGGCCTCGATCACCGCATGGTCCAACGCGATGTCGAGCACCTCACCGCGCACCGACGCGATCATTTCGCGGCCGCCTTCAGCCGGGCCTTGTACTTCTTGCGCTGTTCGGCGGCCTGGGCTTCCGCGGCCGCCATCCGGGCGATCATCGGGGCGCGCCAGCAGTGGCAGATCGCCAACGCCAGCGCGTCGGCGGCGTCGGCCGGTGTCGGTTTTTGCTGCAGCGCCAGGATTCTGGTGACCATCGCGGTGACCTGCGCCTTGCCGGCGGCGCCGTTGCCGGTGACCGCGGCCTTGACCTCGGACGGGGTGTGGAAGTGCACCTCGATGTCGCGTTTGGCGGCCTGCAGCGCGATCACCCCGCCGGCCTGGGCGGTGCCCATCACGGTGGAGACGTTCTGCTGGGAGAACACCCGCTCGATGGCGACGACGTCGGGTCGGTGGGTGTCCATCCAGTGCTCGACGGTGTCGCTGATCGTCAGCAGCCGGCGCTGCAGGGGTTGGTCGGCCGGGGTGCGCACCACGTCGACATCCAGGGCGATGACCTGCCGGCCCTGGCCGCCCTCGATGACCGACAGCCCGCACCGGGTCAGCCCCGGGTCGACACCCATCACACGCAATTCCAGGCCCCTTCAGTGAACACCTGTTCGAGAGCCTAGTGGGTGGGTCCGACATCGCCGGGCAGGACACGCGGCGGCGGGTTAGTGCAGTTGATACCGCTGTTGCGGGCCGGGCGCCGCCGGGCTGCGCAGGCCGCGGTTAAGCGTATGGGCCGACGGGCGGTCGGTCAGGCACCAATCGACCGGACCCCCTGGCCGATGACGGCGGGAACCTCGCCGGCGTTCACCCGACCGTTGGCCACCGCGGCCTGCAGCGCCTGGTAATCCCGCTGGTTCTGGTCGGCGTAGGCCGTAGCGAACCGGACCAGCGCCTTATCGGCGGCATCGCCCTTGCCGAGGTAGGCCGCGATCGCGATCCGGTCCCCGGTGCGGCCGTGCGCCCGGGCCAGCACCCGGCCACAGGCTTGCCCGTAGGCGGCCAGCACCTTCGGGCGCATCGCCGCAACATCGGCCGCCCCCTTCATGTCCCACAGTTGGCGCACGTAGTAGTCGCCCTCGTGGCCGTCGGGTCCCACCGCGTGCAGCCAGCCCAGCAGGGTGTCGCTGGCGGCCTGGATCAGCCGCTGTCCTTCGACCACCCGCTGACCGGAATTGGGGTATCGACTGGGGTCCAGGTAGCCCTCCAACACCGACAGTTGCGCCTGTTTGACCTGCATCAGCAGCGGGTCGCCGTCGTCGCGGCCCAGCAGCAGCACCACCCAGGCGCGAGTGCCGACGCTGCCCACGCCGACCACTTTCCGCGCCAGCCCCACATAGTCGTAGCGCTTGGCCAACGCCCGCCGATCGTCGGACAGGCTGTGCATATACGCCTCGATCAGCTCCCCCATCTGCTGGTGGTAGGCGTCGGCCATCGCCGCCCCCACGAGTTCGTCGACCGGAACCAGCAGCGGCGGGTCGCTGACCAGCCGGCGACGACCCTGCTCGACCCGGGTCAGCTTGGACACCGCCCGAAGGCGGTCGCGGGAGCGGGCTTTCGTCGCGACGCGCTGGATTTCCTTGCCCAGCGGCGGATCCACGCTGTCCACCAGGGCGTCGTCGACCACCGCCTGCGCGTACCACATCTCCAGCTCGCCCATCGTGGCCAGCTCCCGCATCTGGCTGCGGTACGCCTCGGCGCAGCCGCGCACCACCGTTTCCTGCTGGCCGGCGCGGAAACCGTTGCTGCGGCTGGCGATTGCCAGGCTGGCCACCAGCCGCTTGAGATCCCACTCCCACGGCCCGGCGAGGGTCTCGTCGAAGTCGTTGACGTCGAACACCAGCCGGCGCTCCGGGGAGGCGAACAACCCGAAATTCGACGCGTGCGCGTCGCCGCACAGCTGCACCGCCAGTCCGGTGTTGGGGCCGGCGGCCAGATCGGACGCCATGATCAACGCCGCGCCCCGGAAGAACGTGTACGGCGATACCAGCATGCGCGCGTACCGAATTGGCACCAGTTCGGCCACCCGTGCGGCGGCTTGGGTTTCCAGCAGGGCCACCGGATCGGGGCGATCCGGCGCGGGTGCGTACGCGGCCAGCGCCGATCGCGGCAGCACTTTCCGCTTGGCCCGCCCCAACTCGTGCCGCTCGGCCACCGTCATGGCCGGAGTTTAGTTCTGCGCCGTCCTACGCTGCTGAAATCGACGTCCATACGGCGCGAAACCGCCTTTTGAGGGGCTATGTGTCAATCTGGGCGTCGATTTCAGCAGACACCCCGCCCCCTTCACTCCTCCAGCGCGGCCAGCACCTCGTCGGAGACGTCGACGTTGGTGTACACGTTCTGCACGTCGTCGCTGTCTTCCAGCGCGTCGACCAGCTTGAACACCTTGCGGGCGGCCTCGACGTCCACCGGCACGCTGACCGACGGCACGAAGCTGGCCTCCGCCGAGTCGTAGTCGATGCCGGCGTCTTGCAGCGCGGTGCGCACCGCCACCAGGTCGCCCGGCTCGGAGACCACCTCGAAGCTGTCCCCGAGGTCGTTGACGTCCTCGGCGCCGGCGTCGAGCACCGCGGTCAACACGTCGTCCTCGGTCAACCCGTTCTTGTCCAGGGTCACCACACCCTTGCGGGTGAACAGGTAGGCCACCGACCCGGGGTCGGCCATGTTGCCGCCGTTGCGGGTCATCGCGACCCGGACCTCGCTGGCGGCGCGGTTGCGGTTGTCGGTCAGGCATTCGATCAGCACCGCCACGCCGCTGGGCCCATACCCCTCGTAGGTGATGTTCTGCCAGTCGGCGCCGCCGGCTTCCTCGCCGGCGCCGCGCTTGCGGGCCCGCTCGATGTTGTCGTTGGGCACCGACGACTTCTTCGCCTTCTGGATGGCGTCGTACAGGGTCGGGTTACCGCCCGGATCGCCGCCGCCGACACGGGCCGCGACCTCGATGTTCTTGATCAACCGGGCGAACATCTTGCCGCGGCGCGCGTCGATGACGGCCTTCTTGTGCTTGGTGGTGGCCCACTTGGAATGGCCGCTCATCGCCGTCCTACCTCACTCATCCTGGGAAAACTTCGCCCGACGAGTCTACGTGCCCGCCGCCGGGTGCTACTTCGGTGCCGCCTGCGCCCGCGCGCTGTGGCCGTCGCCGGGCGGGAAGAATCCCGGCACCCACCGCTCGATCAGTGTGGCGTAGCCCACCTGGGCGTCGAGTTGCACGGCGACCCCGAGCAGGCCGCCGAGGGTGCGCAGCAACATGACGTAGCCGGGTGGGATGGTCAGCTGCCGGGCCACCTTGAACCGATCGGCGAATCCTTCCGCCAACGGATCGGTGGTGGCCGAGGCCGACTTTTGGAACCAAGCGCGGGTGAAGTGGAACTCCCCGGACCGCAACGGGTCGATGTAGGCCCACAGCGGCCGGATGTACTCCACCACCTGCTCGGCGGTCAGCTCGTAGTCGCGCGGCATGAACCCGAGTGCCTTGAGCAGCCGGATCACCTCGTCCCACTGTTCGTCCCGGGCCCAGCACAGGAGTTCACCGAAGTCGGGCGGGATGCCGCCCGGATGCTCGGCCACGGCGCCGAAATCGATGGCGCCCAGCCGCCCGTCGGGGAGCACCATGAAATTGCCCGGGTGCGGGTCGGCGTGCACCAGTTCGACCCGGGCGGGTGAGCTGACGGTGAACTCAAGCAGCAAGGCGCACGCGGAGTCTCGTTCATCCGGGGTGCCGTCGGCGATGATCTTGGAGAGGCGCCGGCCCTCCATCCACTCCGAGATGATGACCTTGGGCGCGCTGGCGACCACCGCCGGGACGGAGAACTTCGGGTCACCCGCAAAGGCTTTCGCGAAGGCGCGCTGGTAGTCGGCTTCCAGCCGGTAGTCCAGCTCCGCTTCGATCCGTTCGCTGACCTCGGAAACCAGGCGGTCCACATCGGCGCGCGGCATCACCTGCTTGGCGACCCAGCTGAACCGTTGGATCAGTTTGAGGTCGGCGCGTAACGCTTCGTCGGCGCCGGGGTATTGCACCTTGACGGCGACCCGGCGGCCGTCTTTCCAGATGCCCTGGTGCACCTGCCCGATGCTGGCCGAGGCGACCGGCTTGTCGTCGAAGGACTGGAACCGTTCGCGCCATTTGGTGCCGAGTTGGGCGTCGAGGACCCGGTGCACCTTGGCCGCCGGCAGCGGCGGGGCTTCGCTTTGCAGCTTGACCAACGCTTCGCGAAACGGGTCGGCGAATTGCGGGGGTATCGCGGCCTCCATCACCGACAGCGCCTGACCGACCTTCATGGCGCCGCCCTTGAGCTCGCCCAGCACCTGGAACAGCTCGTCGGCGGCCTTCTCCAGAAGTTCGGCGTTGACCTCTTCCTTGGATTTGCCGGTCATCCGCTTGCCGACGCCGAGCGCGGCGCGTCCGGCCGCCCCGGCCGGAAGGCTCGCCAGCTTGGCGACGCGCCCCAGCCGTCCCCGCACGATGTCTGCCATGCGCCCATCATGCCCGCTATTGGCGCCCCCAGTTGGCGCGAGCAGTCGCAAAAGCCCCTAGTTTCGCGCCGAAACGGGTGCCTTTGTGTCTGCTCGCGGTCCGGTGGCCGCCCCCAGCAGGCCCAGTTGCCGCATGTCGGTGACGTACTTGGTGATCAGCGCCTCGGTCAGGTGCGGGACGTCGTGGTCCGCGCCGATCCCGGCGTGTTGCACCGCGGCGCGGAACTTGTCGGTCGGCGCGTGGCTGCCCGACGGCGCCGCCGGCCGCGCGTAGGCGCTCAGCAGCGGCAGCACCGAGTTCTTGCGCTCGTCGTCGGGCAGGGCCTGCAGCGCCGCGGAGAACCGGGTCAGCCAGTCGCCGTAGTCGGCGATGCGCTCGATCTGCTGGCCGTTGCCGATCAGCCAGTCGACGAACGTGTCCAGCGAGATGCCGTCGTCGTGGGTGTTGAGCACGTTGTAGGTGTGAAACCCGGTGGTGCTGTTCGCGCCGAGGGTGGTGATCGCCTCGGCGGTGAAATCGGCGGGTAGCCCGTCGTAGTGGGCGCGTTGCCGGTTGCCGTGCGCGTCGAGCTGGTAGAACGATGCCGGCGCGATCCCGGTGGCCACCAGGCTCAGGATCAGCCGGGTGAACATGTCGGTCAGGTTGAGCTGACCGGCATACCGGCTGTGCGCCAGGATCATGTCGGACCGGAACACCGCCACCGGCAGCCCGCACCGGTCGTGCGTCTCGGCCGCCAGCACCTCCCCCGCCCATTTGCTGGTCGCGTAGCCGCTGGCGTAGCTGGAGTCCAGGGAGCGCACCGGGCTGGCGGTGCGCACGTCGACGTCCTCGCCGACGAAGCCGCCGTCGGGCAGTGCGGTCACCGCGACCGTCGACAGATAGCTGACCGGCTTGAGCCGGGTGCTGATCGCCAACTTGAGGATCTCGGCGGTGCCCACCACGTTGGGCCCGAACAGCTGGCTGTAGGGCAGCACGTGGTTGACCATCGCCGCGGCGTGCACGATCAGATCCACCGTGCCCGCCAGCCGCTGCCAGGTCGGGGTGTCCAGGCCCAGGTTCGCCGCGGCCAGATCCCCGGCCAGCACCTCCAAGTGTTGGTCGGCCAGCGCGCGGAAGTGGGTGGACAGTTCGTCGTCGCCGCTGTCGATGGCGGCCTCGATGCGTTGGCGCGCCGCCACCGGATCGGTGCCGCGCACGATGCAGATCAGCGTGCCGCCGCGCGGCGCCAACCGCTCCAGCCATTCCAGGCACAAGAACCGGCCCAGATAGCCGTTGGCCCCGGTCAGCAGCACGGTGCGCACCGTGTCGGCCGGCGGTGCGAGGCTACCCGCCGCGGCCAGCGTGTCGGCGTCGATGAACTTCTCCAGCCGCAGCTCCGCGGCACGGGCTTGCACGGCGTCGCGCCCGTGCACCGAGGCGAAAGTGGGCCGGGTGCTGGCGGATTCGCGTTCGCCGTCGACATAGCCGGCGATGCTGGCCAGGGTGGCGGTGGGGCTGACGATGGTCTGCACCGGCACGTCGATGTGGAAGATACCCTCCAGCAACGTGGCGAACGAGAACGCCGACAGCGAATCACCGCCCAGATCAATGAATTTGGCGTCGGCATCGAATGCGGCGTCGGCCAGGCCCAGGGTGGCCGCCGCGGCGTCGCGCACGGTGTCCAGGGTCGGCCGCTGGCCGGCGGCGGCGCGCAACTGGTCGAGCCGGTCGTCTTGGCCGGCGGCGATGTCGGCGTACATGGCCTCCAGACGGTCGCCGTAGCGGGCCTTGAGCGCCGGGCGCAGCAGCTTGCCGACCCCGGACAGCAGCCCGTTGTCGCGGGTGAACGGCTCGGCTTCCAGCAGGAAATCCCGTGGGATCTCATAGGAGTTCAGCCGGGACTTCGCGGCGATGCGCTGCACCGACTCGGCGATCAGCGCGTGCGGGTCGCCGCCGCCGACCGCGTCGACGTTCGGCACCACCACCGCCAGCAGAAACGGTTGCTCGCTGGACCCGTACAAAAAGATCTGCCGGATGTAGCGGCTGGTGGAGTAGGTGGCCTCCAGTTTGGACACCGCCACGAACTCGCCCTGCGACAGCTTGATGACGTTGTTGCTGCGGTCCAGATACACCAGGTGATCCGGGGCGATCTCGGCCATGATGTCGCCGGTCTTGTAGTACCCGTCGTCGTCGAAGATCTGGGCGGTCAGCTCGGGATGCTTGTAGTAGCCGGGGATGAGCATGTCCGATTTGAGGTAGAGCTCACCGCGCGGATGCGGCTTATCGGTGGTGAAGTACTCCAGCTCGGGGACGTCGACGAGTTTGTAGTCGGTCACCGGCGGGCGCTTGATGATGCCGTTGCGCATGATGCCGCCGCCGGTCTCGGTGGAGCCGTAGCCGTCGCTGACGGTGATGTCGAGCATGGACTCCATGAAGGCGTGCACGGTTTTGGACAGCGGCGCGCTGCCGCACATCGCCGAGATCACCCGGCCGCCCAGAAACTCTTCGCGCAGTTCGGATCTCACCTCGTCGGCGATTTCGTCGGTGGGGCGCGGGTCTTCGGAGCGCTGGTCGAGTTCCTTGCGGTAGCGGCGATAGATCATGTCGCACACCCGCGGCACCAGGTTCAACCCGGTGGGCCGCACCAGCGCGATGTCGTCGAACAGGGTGGACATGTCGCTTTTGGCGGCGAAGTAGCCGATGCCGCCGGCGGCCAGCGTGGCGATCAGCCATTCCAGCCCGTACACGTGGGAAAGCGGCATGTACTGCAGGTGGATGGCCGGGATCGGCCGGCCGACGTCCAGGGACGGTCCGCGGGGGCGCTGCCAGATCCGGGTCATCATGTCGGTGGTGTACATGGCGCCCTTGGGGGCACCGGTGCTGCCCGAGGTGTAGATCAGGGTGGCCAGCGGGTTGTCGCCGTCGGCCGGGACGAACGCCGGCGCGGTCGGGCGTCCGCTACCGCCGCCAAGACGAGATCGGCACCCCGTTCTGATGTGGACGGTGGACTTCGACACCTCGACGACCAGGCCGTCACGGTGCGCGAACGCGACCAGATGACCCAGGAGCGGAGTCGGCCCTCGACGCCCGTCGCCGATTACCTGGCCGCCAAGCTCAACGGGCCTGCGTAAAGGTCCCGTCCTGCGCGAGCGTGCGTGTCCCCGGTCGACACGCCGCGCGTGTCGCCGGGTCCACGCACGCTCGTCATCCACAGGGCTGACTACCGGCGCGGGGCCGCAGCCTGCACGAT
>PPEA01000675.1 GCA_002967005.1 Mycobacterium talmoniae | reverse complement strand
GGCACCCGTCGGGGCGCCAGGCGCCCCTGTCGGTGCTCCCAACGCCGATGCCGGCAGCCGCAACCCCGAAGACCCCGCGCCGGCCCCTGCGCCGATCCCGGCGGCCGGGCGGGTGAACGCCGCCGCCAGGTTTCCACTCCCAGTGGCGAAGCCGGACGCAGGCAACCCGGCCAGCGATTCCGCACCCCCGGCACCGGAGCCAAGGTGCGCCGACGACAACAGCGGCTGCAACATGCTCATCGGCATTTGACCGACCTGGCTGAACTGCTGCAGCGGTTGACTGAACTGTTGGGCCAGCTGCGCAGGCAATTGCCCGACACTGCTGAACATCTGCGGTAGCTGACCGCCGAGCTGACTGAGCTGCTCCGGGCCGGCCGTCAGCTGGTCAACCGCACCCAGCGGGTCTTCCTCCAACGCCGATTCCTCGCCGGCGGCGCGGCCGACGGCGTCACCGCTGCTGGCTAGCAGCGCGCTGCTGGGGCGCTGCATGCTGGCCTGCGCAACGTCACCACCGGCGCCCAGGCCCAATGTCGCATCCAAGCCGAGGTTATCGCCCAGCAGCTCCATACCGTCCATTCCCGAGGCAGGGACCTTGCCCCACATCGAGGCAGCATGAGCACTCGGCGTCCCGATCAGCGCGAGGTTCGTGGTCGTCGGCGGCGGCTCCCACGGAGTCAGGCTGCCAGTTGCCACAGCCGTTTCCACATCGCTGGTCGCTCGCGCGAACGCCGCTTGAAACCACATCTCGGCGTAGTGCGCGTCCTGGACATTGATCGCCGGGGTATTGACCCCGAAGAAGTTCGTCCCCCACAGCACCGACCAGGTGGTGCGGTTCTCGGTGACCAGACTCGGATGCGGAGCCCCGGCAATCGCCGAGGCGATTGCCTCGGCCGCGGCCTGCACCTGCTGCGCACTGGCGGTCCCGTTGATCGCGAGCGACTCGAACCACGCAATCAACGGCAACAACTGAGCGCTGGCCTGTTCAGCGGCCGCGCCCTCCCACTGGGCGCGAACCGCATTCAAAATGCCGATCAACACATCAGCGTTGACCTGGTCCTCCGCGGCGGCCGCGGCGAACGCCAGCGCCGCAGCCTCCATGCTGGCCGGGCCCGCACCACCATGCACCAGCCCCGAGTTCACTTCCGGTGGAAGTGCCCCCGCGTCGATCACCGTGACCGCCCGCCGGTAACCGGTCTTAGACCGTCAGCGATCCGGCGTTCGCCAAGTCCGCGACCTCATATCCGATCCCGTTCTCGGCGTACGCTTCGGCGACCGCGGCGACCACTGCGGCCCCCAGGGTGCTCACCGCCAGCTTGTTGGTGCCGTGGGCGATGACCCGCGCCGTACCAGCGACGACGGCCGGGGACATAGTGCCCGGCATAACAGCGGTCATCGGCGGCGCCTGGGCGGCCGCTCCGGCCGCCACCGTCGCCGCGGCCGAACCACTCGACGCGGAAGCACCCAGCAGCCCCTCGGGCTGAACAAAGACCTCATGCACGGTTTTTCCTCCCCGATCAGTTCAGGATCAACACAATGCGGCCCACGATAACGATCCCGGCGCTTACCGCAACCACCAAAAAATCAGTCCTGCTCGGCCACTTGGATCATCATCCGGTCATCGCGAGCGATGTACAGGCCGCGGCCGGGGGGCAGTTTTTGTCCCTTTGTTTTGCCGACGATGTTCACCAGTGACGGATCGGCAGACATCAGCAGCACCGGCGCCCCCGATGAGCGCACCCCCGCCACAGCCCCGCGCGGAGCCATGTAGGCCGCCGTGTCCGCCACCCGGCCGATGACCAGGTGGAAGCCGATCGCCGCGCCCCGCGCCGCGGCCTTTTCCCACCGCTCGAACGGGTCGGAATATCCTGCCGTGAAGTCGCTGTAGTCATCGATCAGCACGAAGATCTCGGGGCCCTCGAACGTGACCCCGTGCTGGCGACGCGCCAGCAACTGTTCCTGGGTCAGGACTTCGTCGGTGCTGCGGCTGGCCAGCAAGCCCTGCACGTACTGCACCGCCTCATCGACCTGGCTCGTGTCATAGACGTAGCGGTCAGCGCCCGGCACAACGCCGAGCAGTGAGTTGCGCAGATCGAAGACCACAATCACCGGTTTGCGGTGCGGGTCCGCGTCCTCGGCCAGCTGTGAGAGCTGGTGGCCGACCGTCCTCAACGTCGTCGACCTCCCGCACTTGCTTTCACCCATCACGAACAGGTGGCTGTCAACGCCGGGACGCCATAGCTGGGTCGACAAGTCGCTTTCGCGCTGACCTAACCGCAACGCGCCCGGCTCCGCGGGCGGCAGCGAATCCAGCCGGACAACCGGCGGCAGCACCGGGATGCGTTTGGCCGGCCGCGCATCCGGATAGGCCTCGTTGAGCGCTTCGCACGCCGGCGCACCATCCAGCACATCGCCCGTGTCCGCGGTTTCGATGACCGGTTCGCCGAACAGCACATGCCAGGCCGGCTCGGCCGGGATCGACTTCAAATTCGTGTACGTTGCCGCGATGGCGTCCTTGCGGGCCGCCCCCTGGCCGCTGGCCGAGATGAGCCCTCGACCCGGCAAGTTAGGAACGGCCTCCGCGCAGGGACGGCCCATCTTGGACTCGCCGCTATCGGTGAACTTCAGTTCGTACCAGCCGTTGATCAACTCCCAGAACTGATACATGCCGCGGCTGTTAGGTGAGCGCGCCGACAACACAACATGCAGCCCGTATTTCGGGCCCCGATCGGCCAAGGACAGCAACGTCGCCTTATGTTCGGCGAACTGGTTGCAGAAGCTGTCAGCGCCATCGACCACCAGGTACACGTCGCCGTAGCCGTCGTCGACGACCGGGCCGTCCTCATCGCCGAACCGCCGACGCCGCCACGTGTTGACGTCATAGATCCCTGCGCTCGACCACTGCGCTTCCCGGTTTCTGAGGATGTGCTGGATGTGGTTCAGCAGCCGCTCAATTGCGTACTCGTTGCCGATTCCGGTCACCACATCGCCGACGTGATCGAGTGTGACCAGCTGCCCCAGCGCGCCGCCACCGTTGTCCAGGCAGTAAAACTGCACACGTTCTGGACTGTAAATGCTTGCCGCTGCCATGATCAGCGCCGTCAACGCGAACGACTTGCCTGAGTCCGGGCGGCCAAGGATCGCCACGTTTTGACGCAGCCCCACCGCCAACACGTGCTGCTCGTGGGTGCGGGGTTTATCGACCAGCCCGCAGGGGGCAACCAGATCCAGTGGGCCAGGCCGGCCGCTTTCACGCACGTACCGATCGGCCAAGCGGCTCACCGGCGTGTAATGGACCAGCTCAGGAAGCCATATCTGACGTGGTATCTCGCCCTGGCCTTCGAGCACGTCGATGATCGTCGACATGACCGTGCGCGTACCAGTGTCGTCGGTGTCCTCGCCGTCGCCGTCGCCGTCCACGTCCTCGGCGTCGGGTTCTGACTCGTCCAGGTCATCGAGTTCGGTGTCAGGTAGATCGTGCGCGCTGTATCCGCGTTCGATATCGGTAGCTGCGGGATCCGGCAGACCCGACAGCAGCACCGGTTTGAAGTAATCCTTGTCGGCCCGCACTTCTTCTTCGGTGGCCGCCGGCTTAGGCGGCACATACGGCCCGGACACATAGCAGGTCTGCACGCGCAGCGGCGGCGTTCCCGCCGCAGGATTCTGCACGAAATAGCCCACCCCCTTACGGGTGGGCAACGCGCCCGGATTCGATGAGCCCAACAGCGGGCGGTAGTCCTTCGGATTATTCATCGTCAGGGCAATCCGGCCTTTAATGTGCGTGTCGATGCCGGCCATCAAGCTCTCGTCGTAGGTTTGCGACACCGGCATCATATGAATGTCCAACGATCGGCCTACCGTGCCCGCAATCTCCATCATCGTCAGCAGTTCCGGCGCTTCACGCTTGGCCTGCATCAACTCATCGAACGGGATGAACCACGCCGGCATCGGTTCCAGTCCCAGATCCGGGCGCCGGCGGCGCAACGCCCGATACTCCTCCGCGTTTTTGGCGTCCTCACCGAGGCTGTCGATCAACCGCTCACGGCGCAGGATCTCGCCCTGGAACACCTGCAGCAGCCTCGCCCGGCGATCCGGTGACTCATCGAGGTTGTGCAGCACGAACAACACGTGCCGCAACCGTTCCAAACCCGCGAAAGTCTTGTTGCCCTTGAAGTCAGCCGGGGTGATCACCAGATCCTCGGGCGAATGCGTCATGCACAGCGCCAACACCAATGTGCGCAACAACTCCGACTTACCCGAACCCGTCGAGCCCCCCAATCCGATATGCGGCCCATCAGAGGCGTCGTCCTCCTTCAAATCCAAATACCAAGTCCGGCCGCTGTCGATGTACTCGCCGGTCGGGACCCGCAGAAAATTCCGGTGGTTACGCGCCCACTCCCACGTCCTGTACGGATCGAACGACGCCGCATCCTCCAGATTCAACAACGACACCAAATCGATCGACGTCGACGTATCACCGCCGGCAGACAGCACCCGGCTCGCCTTCGTCCCCGGCCGCCACGGCGCCAACTTGCGCGCGAACCCCTCAGCGACCGGAATCGAGACCCCCTCAGCCGTCGCCAAAAAGTCCGGCTCACCAGCCCCTGCTTTCGACCTGCCGGCCACGTTGTCGACACGTTCGACGATGCTGCCCGTGCCCGACACCACCGCCGGGTCGTGGTGCAACACCTGACCATCGCGGTACACCAGCGTCGAGGCCCGCGACGACCACGGACAGCTGCCAGTCATATCCAGAATCGTCACGCCCTCGCGACCCCGCCCGTCACCGGCCAACACCGGCCAGTCAACGTTGCCGGCGTCGCACAACACCACCAGATGCTGAACAGCGCCGCCCGCGGCCGCCGGCCCCGCATCTCCGGCGGCCTTCTGCAGGTCGCTGCTCGCCGGCAGCGTCGACCCCGTGCTGAAGCGGCCACGGTTCGTGAAATCCTCACCCATCACCGCCGCCAGCTCGGCCGCCGACTCGACGGTCAGCACCGTTCGGCGGCGACCGAACCGGTGGTGCGGCAGCCATTTGACCCAGTCCCACGCCGGCGCACGGGACTCGTCAGCGATCACCGCAATCAGCATGTCGTCCGGTCCATGGAAAAACGCCAGATGAACGAGCATCGCGCGGGCGGCCGCCCGGGCCGCGTCCTCGTCGCCGATCAGCGACCACGTCGGCGCAGCAACCAGACTCAACGGCCGCGCAATATCGCGGACGAACGAATGCTCGGCCAAAAAGTCGTTGACCGCCTGAAGGCACGCCGGCTCCTGGTCTTCGAGCGCACCGATCTGCAGCGGCGCATAGCTGCGCGCCGCCCGCACCACACCCACACCGACTCTGACATGACCGAACTCCGCGGCTCCGGGCCGGCGCTGCCACATGCGGGCTGTGCCGATCTGCAACGCCAGCTGATCAGACGGCGGGTAGTGGAACACCACCGCATCGAACTGCGCCGCGGCCGCCTCAACCGCACTGGATCGGCACGAATCGATGTAGCGCACATAGTCGGCGCGCTCCTTGGCCACCTCGCCTTTCTTCTGCCCGCCGCGGTTGACGAACATCATCAGCGAGCCGGTCACCAGCATGAACGGGAATAGCATGCCCGCGCCGGAGAACATGCGACCCGATTTGTACCCCACCACCATCATGCCCACGACCGCGACGATTAACAGAATCGGGCCCAGCCGCTGCACGGTTGAGGCGGGCGGATTCTTCGGGGCCACCGGTGGCGGTTTCAGCTGGATTTCTTCGGTCCGGCTCGTCGGGGCTTCCGGGCGGCTCCCGGACTCCGGGCGTACATGCGTCAATTGCAGCGACATCGATACTGGTCCTTTGCTTTACGGCGCTGAGGGAGGCAGCAAGGCTGCTGGTCGGGCATCAGAGCCCACATTGTCGTGCTGGGTCATGGCGTCCTCCTTCGACAACGCCACATTCGCCGGCAGGCCCCGCGGGAACAGCCGCAACAACACCCACGGCATCGGCAACGGCTCACCGCTAAGACCCAGGCTTTCTCGTACCTGCGCCTGCGAACTCAAACCGAACCGGGTACCCGAACGCGACAACCACCACATCGTCTCTCTCGTCGCCGCCGCCCCCGCATTCCCGGTGCCCGCCACGTAATTCGCCGCATCGCCGGCCATGTAGACCGCGTCCGCGCCGTCGGCGCCCTTGTGCGAGCTCACCACCTGCACCACATCGGCATCCGCGCTCGGGCGAATCGGCAACTCAGTACCCGAGAGCACCACGGTTTCGGCCGCCGACGCCCCGCGGCCCTCACGCCACCACCAACACGTCACCGGCCGGTCCCGGACACTGATCACCCGCACCGGTCCGGCGGGATACTGGCTGACCGAAACCACGTTCACACGCGGCACAGCAGCCAATGCGTCAGGAGACACCACCCGGGGCGAGGCCGCACCAAACGCGTTGCGGCTGCGTATCATCGCCGCCACCGTTTGCGGTACCTCCTGGACGCCTTCGATCAGCACCAGAAAAAATCGCGGCGCCTGCCCAGGCGGCGCAGACTGCACCACCGCGCCCACTGGCGCTTCAACGCCCAGATTCCACGGCGCCGGCTCCCCAAAATTCGGGACCACCGGCTCGGCCAGCGACAACCCTGTCGGAATCGCGTTGCCCACCGCACCACTGAGCGGGGTCGCCGCAGCAAGGTCATCGCCGCCGATGCCCAGCGCCGACAGCACGATCCGATTCTGCGGATCCACCAGAGATTTCGACCCATTCCAAATCACATAGGTTTGACCGTTCAGCTGCGCCAACACCGCCTCGGCCGGCGCCAGCGGGCGGGCCCGCTCACCCAACACGATTCCACCGTCGAGCACCGTCACCGCAACCCGGCCAGCCACCGAGTTCGCCGCCGCCCGCTGGCACACCGCGGCCGACACCGACGAACCGTTGCTGACCTCCATGTCGTCCGGGGCGCCCGGGATGCCCACACGCGGGCCGATCGGATTCTGCGCGATCGACGAGTGCGCGACCGGCGTCGGCGCCATCCACGCGCCGACAATCAGCCGCGCCGAAGACAGGTTCAACGCGGGATGAAGCCGACCGTTCACGTTCACGAACACCTCGCCCGAGGCACGATCCATCACGATCCGCGAATCCCTCACCACCCCCGCGGGATGGATCAGCGAAAAAATGAACGCCCCCGCACATACCAGCAGCGTCATCACCGCGCACAACACCGGCATCGCCCGGATCCAGCGAGCCAAGTCGAAATGCATGTTCACGTTACGCAGCGTCAACGCGTAACCAGTGCGCGACCGCAGCCACAAGTACGCTCCGACCTGCGTCCACGTCGCCAACAAACCGCGATAACGTGCACCGCTGCCACCATCGCGCAGATCCGAAACGTCTAACCTATGCTCGGCCACGACGGGAGGCTAACAACGCCGCAACGCCTACCGCCACAAGCAAAAACGGACCACCGCCACAGTGATCCGTTCGAGTCGTTTCAGGTGATAGCGGCCAGGTCAGCGCCCGCCGCAAAGGCCGTGTAGACGATGTCCGACGCGGACACGTCCGGGTAGTGCTGCCACGCCAATAACGCTTCCATGGCCCGCAACTCGCGAAACCGGGTCACGTAACTGCTGCCGATCGCGTCGCGAGGTCGCGACTGCGCGCGAAACCCCGGCCGCAGCGCGCCGCACAGCACCGCGCCGGAATCGTAGTCGTTGCGCAGCGCCGCCCACTCCTGCTCGCTCAACCGGCCCCGCTCCAAGCCGCCGCGAGCCTCAAGCAGCTGCCACGGCCCGCCCGGCCGCTTCAACGGGTCAGCGGCCGGCGTGTTCATTACCGCCAAGACTGCATCCCGCGCTGCCTCCAACCGTGCCTCGCCGCGGCCCGCCCACGAGTTGTGCAGCCACTGAAACAGATCCGGCTGCGTGGCCCGCAGGCGATGCAAAAACCGGCCCGGCTCCTCCGGAAGCGGTTTGGCGCCCGGTTCGGCCGCCACCGACGGCACCGCCTTGCAGCCCCCCGTAGCCGGATGCTGCCCGGCCGCCCCCCACGCCGTAACCGTGTCCTCGCTGATCGCGCCCATCGACGCCAGCCCCCGAACAACCACCGGGCGGCCCGTCAGATGCGATCGCGTCACCGCATAATCGACCAAAACGCGAGCCGGATCAGCCCACCCATACCACTTCTCAGTGAACTCCAGCAGGTTCAGATCCGACACAGCGTGAACCATCGTGTGCGGCAAATAAAACCCCTCAGGCAGCCACCCTGAACCCTCATTCGTGGTCCACCACCACATACGGAGAACCCGCATCCGAAACCACCGCAGCCGCCAACAACAAACCCGGAG
>PPEA01000674.1 GCA_002967005.1 Mycobacterium talmoniae | reverse complement strand
CGACACTAGGGGCGCGGGCCAGCGGATCACCGCTGTAGTAGGCGACCGCACCGACCAGTGGCTCACCGCGGCGCGCGCGAGCATGCCGGGCACGCCCGCGATCGTCGCCAGGTTGTCCGAGGCCGCCCGGGTCATCTGCGCCGTCCAGTCGGTGGGTCCGCCGGCGGTGGCTGTCGCGTAGTCCGCCAGCATGATGCCGTCCGCGGCGGTGGTGGGGATGATCTCGGGCGCGACACCGAAAACGTAGGCGATATACGACCAGTACCGCATGACCAGATCCAACTCGGCGGTGTGCCGCTTCCGGCCGTGGTTGTGGTCGGTCAGCATCGGCAGCAGACCGAACGTCACCGCGGCGCCCATGGTGAGGCTGGTCGAGATGGGGTTGCCGTGATAGCCGAAATGCTCGTCGCCCCAGGAGCGCCGCAGCCCCTGCCGCACCTGGGAGTGCATGAGCCGCACCCGCACCGTTTCCCGGAACTCCGGGCCGTAGCGGTCGAGGAAACCCGGCTTGGTGGCGTCGTGGAACCATTTGGCGGTCTCCACGTTGCGCACCAACGGGGCGTTGACGAAGCGTTTGGTGGCTCCGGTCGCCGAGGACACCTCGCGCCGACGAAGGTCCCGATCGCGTCCTGGATGACCATCCCGACCTTGCCGGCCAGTGAGCAGTCGACCCACAGCCGTCGGCCGCGCTCCCACTCTTTCGCGTCGTGCCACTCGGGTGGATTGTCCAGGCTGGCAAACAGATCCACGAGCTCGGGCGGCGGGTCATCCAGGCTGTCGATACCGCGGGCCAGCGCCTGATCCAGCAGTCGCCGACCGTGCGCCACCCCGATCACCCGGAACCGCTCCACCACCGCGTCCATCAACGCATCGCCCTGCCAGTAGTGATCGATGAACAACTCCAGCAGGTCGTGTTGACGGCGCGTCGGCGCCGCCGGCCGGAAGTCATCGAACACCGGCAGATCGGCCCAGGCGGGATCGGGTTGCAGCCGGGGCGGCGGTGGGCGCAGCGGCATACCCGGTCGGTAGTAGTAGTCGTAGGGATGCCCACCGGGCGCGATCACGGTCACGACGCGGTCCGTTCCGGAATCCGGGCCGGCGCCACCGAGACCCGGCGCCACGCCGCCTGCACCTCCCGGATCTCGCCCAGCATCCGCGGCGCGTTCAGCAAGGCTCGGGCCAGCTGCCGATAGCCCTGGCGCACCAACGGATTCGGCTGCCGGAAGCCGACCGCGTGCTGCACCGGCGGCGGCATCATATCCATGATCACCCAGTAGGCGAAGTCATAGACCGGGCGCAGCGGCGTGATCCCCGGCGGGTTCAGCAACTGCAGATACTTGCCGTTGTCGGCGTTGAGCCCCACCTCGGCCGCCGACGGGGATTCGATCAGCACCCGGCGGCATTCGTCCTTGCTTTGCGGCAGGCCGATCCCGCCCAGCGCCTCGCCCACCCGCGAGTACTCCCGGTAAAACTGGTCCAGGTCGGTGCCGCGCAACGGTTGCGGGTGATAGCGCTGGTGCGCGCCGGCGAGCCCGTCGACCACGGTGGCGTAGGTCCAGCGGAAGAACTCTGGGTCGTCGGCGTCGTAGGGCTTGCCGTCGGGGCGGGTCCCCTTGACCCGGTGGTGCATGGCCTTGACGGTTTGGCACAACGACTCTGCGGTTTCGGTGGAGCCATAGACGACCCCGGTGAAGAACGAAAACGTGTGTGCCGCACGCACCACCAGGCCGCTGCTGGAAAAGGTGCCCGAGCGCACGGTGCCGTCGAGGCGGCGCCCGACCAGCTTCGAATGGTCATAGACCGCGTACTGGATGTCCTGGTGCAAGATGTCGATCAGCGCGGTGTTGATCATGCCGACCACCACCGACGGGGTGTGGGTGTGCACGTACCAGGCGGCGCTGTCCGGGCCGAACCAGCCCGGGTCCCCCAGCGGTCCGTCGAACCGGGCCTTCCTGAAGTACTCCGGCCGCTGGATCTCGAAAAACAGATCCATCGGATTCAACACGGCGGTGGGGCGTCGGCGCAGCTCCGCCCACAGCGGCGACACGTCCGGCACCGGCCCGTCCAGCGGCACCAGCCAGCGGATCACCGCATCGAACGGACTCACCTTGCGAATCACGTCATCAACCGACACCATGGCCCAGCCGCCCTCTCCGGTGTTGTGCCCTAGCTCACATCCAGCCTAAAATTGAGTTGAACTCGACTTCTACTCATTTTTGGCTGCGCTCCAGCAGAAGAAGGTGACTGCTATATGGCCAGGTCACGACGTAGTACTCCGATTCAGAAGCGCTCCCAACAGACCATCGACGAAATTTTGGATGCGGCCGCTCAGCTTCTTGATCGGGACGGCTATCACGCTGTGTCGACGAACCAGATCGCCAAACACGCCCATTTGAGCATCGGCACCGTCTACCGCTATTTCGATAACAAGGACGCGATCGTCGTCGCACTGCGCGCCCGCACCGAGGACGACATCATGCGTCGGCTCGTCGCTGCCCTGGCCGAGGGCTTGGCCCTGGATGCGGTGGTCGGCGCCCGACACGTGCTGTCCGCACTGGTCGACGCCCTGGAGGACCACCGCGGCGTGATGGGCGCGGTGATCAACGACCTACCGCTGGGGATTCAGAGCAATGTGCTACCCACCATCGAGGGGCACCTGCATCACCTCGCCCGGTTGGCGCTGCTGCAGCACTATCCGCACCTGTCCGACACCGAGGTCGACGAAATCCTCTATCTGGGGATGGGAATGATGCTGCAGGTCGCGCTGCGCATCGCGGTCGACCGCCCACCGGCCATGCGCAAGGAGTCCCTGCTGGACCGCGCCGCGGCGCTTGCGGTCAGCGCGAACGCGATCCTGGGCGCGCAATCCGGCGCCGATGCCAGCACCTAACGCGCCGTCGATGGTTTCCGGCAGATCACGTTGCGTTCGTCGGGGCCGAGCCCAACGGTAACGTTGTGCTGGCACCCACGGCCACGGAGGAGCGGTGATGAGTCAGCCCCCGCAGTATCCCGGCAACTATCCGCCGGGGGGCTACGGCCCGCCGGCGGGGTATCCCCCGCAGCCGCCGGAGTATCCGCCACAACCCCCGGGGTATCCCCCGCAGCCGCCGGGCTATCCGCCCCAGCCCCCGTGGTATCCGCCGCAAACCCCGTGGTATCCGCCGCAACGTCCGGAGTATCCGCCGCAGCCGCCGGGCTATCCGTCGCAACCGCCGGGCTATCCGCCGCAGCCCCCCGCCTATGGTCCGCCCACGAGCTACGGCGCCCCACCGGGCTACCCTCAGCCGGGATACGGGCCGCCGCCGGGCCGACGGTTCGACGCCGGGGAGGCTTTCAACTGGGCGTGGAACAAATTCAGCAAGAACGCCGCGGCGCTGATCGTTCCGTTCCTGGCCTACGGGGCGCTGCTCGCGGTGCCCACCATGATCGCGGTGGGAGTCATGGCCGGAGGGTCGGACGGCAGCGGCCCGGGAGCCGCCGCGGTCGTGATCGCCATGCTCTGCTACCTGATCGTGATTGTGGTGGCGATGCTCACCCAGGCCGCCTACCTGTCCGGGTGTTTGGAGATCGCCGACGGTAAACCGGTGACCATCGGGTCATTCTTCAGTCTGCGCAACGTCGGCCAGGTTCTTGTCGCCCTTTTACTGGTCGGTGGGCTGGTCTTCGTGGGCAGCCTGCTGTGCGTTATCCCGGGTCTCATCGTCGCGTTCCTGGCGCAGTTCACCATCCCGTTCGTCATCGACCGATCGCTACCACCGATGGATGCGCTCAAGGCCAGCTACACGACGGTGAAAAACAACATCGGCGACACGTTCCTGTCCTACCTGGTGCAGATGGCGGTGATCTTCGTCGGTGAGATGCTCTGCGGCGTGGGCCTCATCGTCGCGATGCCGGTCGCGATATTGGTTCAGGTCTACACCTATCGGCGGCTATCCGGCGGCCGGGTCGCCCCGGCGCAACCCTGAGGTTGGCGGGCGCCCTTTGTGCGCACCCCGCGCGCCGAGTGTGCGCTGACGGCGGAGTTTTCGCGATTTTTCCGCCGTGAGCGTACATTCGGCGGCCCTCCCGTGGCTACGGGGATGCCGCGGGGCGAGCGCGCCAGGCGCGGGGCGAGATGCCGTGGGTGCGGCGAAACACGCGGGTGAAGTACCCCGGATCGGGCAGCCCGACCCGCCGGGCGATCTCCCCGATCGCCAGGTGGGTGTCGGCCAGTAGTCGGCGGGCCTCGGTCATTCTCCGCTCGGTGATCCATTCCTGCACCGTGCGTCCGGTGCGGCGGCGCACGACGGTCGTCAAATGCCCTGCGGTGACGCCGACCTCGCCCGCCACATCGCGCAGCGACAACGCCTGGGAGTAGCGGTCGTCGATCACCGCGAACACCTCGGCCAGCAGTGGTTCGCCGCTGGAACGCAGATCCCCCACCGCCTCGTCGGCCAGCCGGGCCAGGTCGATCAGCAGCAGGGTCAGGTGCGCCAGCACCGCCTCGCGGTAGCCCTGCTTGTGGGCCACCAGTTCGGCTTCCATTGACTCAATCGCGGTGTCCCAGGCCTGCCGCCGCGCCGCGGGCACCTCTAAGCGCAGCACGCCACCGGGTTGTCCGTGCAGGAACAAGAACAGCAGCCGATGCGCCCGCCAGGTCGGCCATGGCGAATGCCCGTCTCCGCCAAGGGCGGCCGGGTCGAAGAACACCCCGACCCCGCTCTCCGTGCCGCGCACGTGCGCCGGGTCGATGACTTCCCCGGCCCCGATCACATAGACGAGGCCCGCCGCCGGCTCGTACCACAGCGCAGGGAAGTTGTGGATGTGCTCGCGGTCGGACAACTCCTCATGGCCGACGCGCACCAGCGCCACCGGCGGGGCGTCCGGATGGGACGGGTACCGATACGCCGGCACGCCGCCCTGGTGCCGTACCAGGCGGGCCAGCTCGGTCATGGCGCTAAAGATAATCCGAGTTTCGTCGAGGATCGGCCAATTTCGTAGCGGCATGCTGGTTTTAGATGAAGGCCACCACCGAAGCATCCCCGGATCGCGGGCAGGGGTCGCCCGCTTGGTGGACGGTGGGTAGGCGGGGCTGCCCGCCGTCCACCAACAGCGTCCTGCCGCGGGGCACCCGCAGATCGTCCCGGTTTGGCCGACGATCGTCCCAGCCGGCGGCCGGTTACCGATTCAAGATGAAGGCGATGTCCGAACAGTGTCTTTGTCATGATGGTGCTGACGTCATCGACCCCGCCGAACAGCGCTGCCTAGACAGCTTTCTGGACTCGGCGACCCGGCTCTATCTGGCGTTGGATCGACAGCTGCTAGTCGCCCACGACGTCACCTTCTTCGACGCCCGACTATTGCAGGTGCTGGATGCCGCACCCGATGGCCGGCTGCGGGTGGGCGACTTGGCGGCCGAGTTGATGTTGTCGCGCAGTCGGGTGAGCCAACAGGTCCGCCGCATGGCGGCCGCCGGACTGCTGCACCGCAGTACCAGCCCCGACGATCGGCGCGGCGTGGTAGTCACCATCACCGACACGGGCCGGCGGCGTGCCGAACGGGTGCTGGTGACCTTCGGCAACTTGGTGCGCACCCACTATCTGGGCCCGCTGTCTCGCGCCCAGGTCATCGCGCTGGGTCACAGCTGCGCTCGGGTCAGCTCCGGGCTGAAAGCCGGCCAACCGGCCGCGGTGCTGAGCGGGGTGCAGTAGCCACGCTTAGTTAATTCATAGCTTTCTCGGTCCGGGAGTACTGCTAGACGTAGCTGGTGGAAAGCACCATTCCATACCCGTGTGGGTCCTAGTGCCCAGATCCCCGCGTCGAAAACTCTCGCATTGCGCCAACGCCCCAACCGAGCGCCGGCACAAGAGCGGAGAGGTCTTTGTTCGACTCCACGAGCGGATTCGTCGTTACTACATCGACACTGGCACAGCCTATCTCCAGTGAGACACGTTCTCATGGCTCCGCACAGATAGTTTCGATTTGACGCAATCCCCGCCCCTCTCACGTTCGCTGAAGGGTTGCCGGAAGCCCGCCCATCAGCGACTTTACGGATGCGTTGCATTGCAGGAAATAAACCGACATAAGCAACTTTAATGATTTGCTCGAAACACTCGTGAAACTCAGCATGTTATCAGGTAACTTTCCCGTGTCGTGCGTCACAGCCACCAAAAGGAGATCCTTTGCACGCCACCCTGCATCCCTACCTCACCGCCGGTGTCGCCCTCGTCGGCGCCAGCATGATCGCCGTCACCCCGGTGGCCGCGCCTCTGGTGACCGAGGTCCAGCAACGAGCCGTCGAACTCACCGCCGCCCCGGTAATCAACGACCCCAGCACCGATTGGCTGGAAATCTTCACCAAGGCCCTCGGCAACGTGGGACAAATCGGCACCGCGTGGGCCGAGCACCCATTCCCGATCCTGCAACAAGTCATCGACAACCAGATCGGCTACGCCGAAACCATCGGCGGCGCACTGCAAGGTTCCGTCACCGGCCTGGCCGCGTACTTCACCGGCGATGCACCGACTGCCCTCGGTCGACGCTGCAGACGGTCATCACGGACCTCATGGGAGGCGACGCCGTCTCGGCGGCGAACGCGATCAACGCATCCGTTATGGCCCTGGCGCAGGGTGCCGGGTTTCCGCTGCTCGACATGCTGAAGGTTCCGATCGACATCACCTCGAACATCAGCAGCGCGTTGCAAACATTCGCGTTTCAGGTGCAGGGGATCGGTATCGGCGCCCTCAGTGCCATGGGGGCCGGAACGTATTCGCTGGGACTCAGCGCGCAAGCGATCATCGACGCGGTGGGTCAGAGCGATCCGCTGGCAGCGTTCGGTGCACTGGCAGGTGCTCCTGCCGCGTTCACCGACGCGGTCCTCAACGGGATCACCAAGGAATTCCTGGGCCACACGTCCTATGCATACCTGGGGCTTCTCTCGCCGACGATTGGGCAGTTCGCGCAGAGTGTTGGTACCGGGTTGTTCGTGACGCTGCCGCAGGCGATCGCGGCGGCCATCGCGCCCGAGGACGCGAGCGCGGCGAGCTTGGCCGCCGTCGACCTCGCCGGAGTCGACTTGCCGAGCCTGCTCGGCGGGTTCACGCAGGCGTTCGAGGGCATGCTCGGCAACCTCGGCGACCTGTTCGATCCCGCCCAACTGTTCGCCGAACTCGGCACCGTGGTGCCCGGCGTCTTCGCGGAAATCCCCCAAATGCTGCTCGAAGCCGCCACCGCCGCGATTCCGTTCTAGGGTCGCCACGCGGCGAGGGGTCTCCTTCCCGGAGCGGCCAGTCTTCGGGAAGGAGATCCCTCGGCGCGGCTCAGTCCTGGGTGACGAAGTCGATTAGCTCCTCGACGCGACCGATCAGCGCGGGCTCCAGGTCATTCCAGTCGCGTACCCGGCCCCGGATCCGCTGCCACGCCTTCGCGATGTCGGCCTGGTTGGCATGCTTCCAGCCCAGCGCCTCGCACACCCCGTGTTTCCATTCCACCCCGCGCGGCACCGTCGGCCAGGCTTGCCGCCCAATCCGTTCCGGCTTGACCGCCGCCCAGATGTCGATGAACGGGTGCCCGACCACCAGCGTGTGCGCCCCGCCGGGGCCGCGCCGCACCGCGTCGGCAATGCGGGATTCCTTGGACCCGGCGACCAGGTGGTCGACCAGCACCCCGAGCCGCCGGCCCGGCCCGGGCCGGAACTCCGCGACGATGCCGGCCAGATCGTCGACGCCGCCGAGGTATTCGACCACCACCCCCCTCAACCCGCAGGTCCTCCCCCCCACACCTGCTCGACGAGTTCGGCGTCGTGGCGGCCCTCCACGTAGATGCGGCTGGCCAGCGCGGTGCGGGCGCGGGCCTTGGGCACCGCCACCGAACCCGACGCGGTGCGGGTCGGGGGCCTTGGGGGCGGCGCGCCGCGGCGCGGTCAGGATCACCGGCTTGCCGTCGATCAGATAGCCCGGACCGACCGGGAAGCCGCGGGTGCGGCCGTTGCGGTCTTCCAGATCCATCCGGCCGTACTCGACCCGCACCACCGCGCCGACGTACCCGGATTGCGCGTCTTCGACCACCATGCCGATCTCCACCGGCATCTCGGTGGACCGCACCTTGCGCGCGTGGTGGGGATTGTTGGCTAAGACGTCGGAACCGTAGCGATCGGGCACCGGAGCGATCCTAGGGCGCAGGCCCGCGCCCAACGTGCATCCACGGCGGGGTTTCCGCGATTTATTCCCAATGGCCGCACGTTGGCGTGGTTGTCGGTGGCCCACGGCACACTCCGGTCATGGGGGCACCGTTTCTTGGCAGCGAAGCACTCGCCACCGGCCGGCTGACCTGGCACGCGCTGCGCAGCAGATATGTGGCGATCCATCCCGACGTCTATCTGCCGCGGGGCACACCGATCACCGCGTTGACCCGCGCCCGGGCGGCCTGGCTGTGGTCGCGGCGACACGGCGTGGTGGTGGGCCAGTCGGCG
>PPEA01000673.1 GCA_002967005.1 Mycobacterium talmoniae | reverse complement strand
CGCCGGGCACCCCAGCGTGCGCGGGTCGCGCTGTACCACGAGATGGAAGTCACCGAGCTGGCCGCGCAAACCCTCGACCGGGCAGCCGAATTCGTCGCGGCTACACTCGGCCCGCTGGCCGCCAACAACCCCAGCGCGGCGCGCCTGCGGGAGAGCCTGCGGGTGTTTCTCGACGAAGCCGAGAACGCACCGCGCGCGGCGGTCCGGTTGCACACGCACCGCAATACGGTGCTGCAGCGCGTGGGCCGCGCGACCGAGCTCCTCGGCCACCCGCCCGGCGAGCGCCGGCTGGCGGTTGAACTCGCCCTCGAACTCGCCCACCAGATCGGACCGCGGGTCCTCACCCAGACGTGAAGTGCTGGGTCACAGTGATATTCGCGCGGTGACCTGGATCTCGACCAGCGCGCCCGGAACGGCCAGTTCGCAAATCCCGACCGCGGTCCAGGCGGGATACGGGGCGGGCACGAACGTGTCCTTGACCGCACCGAACGCACCGACGTGCGCCTGCAGGCCGACGTGGTAGGTGGTCATGTCCACCACGTTCGCGAACGTGAGGTCGGCCTCGGCGAGCACACCGCGAAGGTTTTCGAAGGCCAAGGTGAACTGTGCGGTCGGGTCCTCGGGGACACTGAGATCCGGCCGGATGCCGATCACCCCCGAGCAGCGCAGGTAATCGCCGTCGATGACGGCGGGTGCGAAGTGATGGGTGTCGTAGATCGGCTGCATCCACGCCGGGATGACTACTTTCATGGCGGCTTCTCCCGGAGTCAGCGCAACTGGTCGTAATAGCTGGGGTGGTACGGCTCGCCCGGTGTCATCGACGGGTCGTTGAGTCCGGTGATGTCATAGCTGAAGTCCACGGGCCCGGTCGGCAGGGGCCGGTAGAACAGCTGGTCGCCGAAGAACCGGAAAACCAACGTGTGGCGTTCCGGGCAGTCCGGGGTCACCGGAGCCCCGCCGTGCAGCGCCCCGGAGTGGAACACCAGCGCATCACCGGGCTGCAGATCCCAGGAAATGACATCCCACGACGTCGGGTCCGTGGCGCGGTCGGCCTCGATGTCGGGCAACCGGGGCCAGTCGGTCTCCAACCACAGCGGCTTGGTTTTGTCGCCGGCATCGGTGTAGCTCGTGCCGTTGTACTGGGTGCCGCGGTGGGAGCCCCGGACGATTTCGAGCACGTTCTTGCGGGGAAGCTTCTCGAAGCTGATCCAGATGTTGAGCAGGTGCGGCCCGTTCGCCGGCATGTACGAAGTGTCCTGGTGCCACGGGGAACGGCCGGCCTTGCCGCCCTTCTTGATGAAGAGTTCCTCACCCAGGAACCACACATGCTCGGAGTCCCACAGGGACGCTACGAAATCGGCCAGTCCCAACTCCTTGATCGTCGCCAGGTGCACCTCGCGGTTCTCCGGGTTGCCGTAATCGTTGAAGTGCTCGTCCTCGGTACCGGCATAGGCCAGGCCGTGCTGTGGGCTTGGGTGGCGATGCCATAGTCGAAAGACTGGCGGACCCGGGTCAGCTGCTGCGGCGTGAACAGGCCCCGCACGACGATGCCGCCGTCCTCGGCCAGGTCCCGCTTCATCTGGTCGGTCACGTCAATGTGTTCGGTCACCGGCATGTTCGTCCTCCTTCGAGGCCCGATCGATGCTCCGGTCGAGCCGGGTTCAGCTAGGCACCATCACGTCATAACAGTTGTGATGTTCATTACAAGTGTTATGTTTTAGCTGCCCACGATGCGCCTGTCAAGCCTCGGAGTGTTCGCATGCCCGCCAGGAGAGCCGCCGCAACGCCGACCCGACCCGCGCGGCACGACGAGGTCGTCGACGCCGCAGTACGGGTGATCGCCCGCGACGGACTGTCTGGTGCGTCCCTGCGCTCGATCGCACGCGAGATCGGCTACACCACCGGTGTGGTGATGCACTACTTCAAGGACAAACAAGAGCTGCTGGTGGCGGCCGCCGAAGCGGTCTTCGGGCCCTTCGAGGACCTGCTGTCGGAAGCCGCGCTGATGGACGACACGTTCGCCGGGCTCCAGCGCATGTGCGTGGTCCCACTGCCCACCACCGAGGCCAAACAGGCCATTCCGCGGATCTATGCGCAGGTGCTCGCCAACGCCGAAACCGAACCGGCGTTCGCGGAGGCCTTCCGCGCGCGATACGCCGCCATCCGCCAGGGCATCCAATCCCTGCTGGCTGTCGGCCAAGAAAACGGCTCGTTGCGGGCAGACTTCGACCCCGCCGCCCAATGCGACATCCTGTGCGCGCTGATCGACGGGCTGGCCCTGCACGCGGTCAGCGAACCGGAGAGGTTTCCGCCCCCGCGGCTGGTGGCCCTGGTGACCCAGGAACTGGAGAAGCTGCGCCGACAACCTGCTTCAGGTATTGGTGTGGAAGCCGGGCGCCTGTTCGCCGGCCCATGATACGATCCTGAATCGTGTTCGAGAACACGCCTGCCCGCTCTGCCCCGGTGCAGCGGCGCGGGATCGAGCGGGTGAAGGCCATTCTTACGGCTGCCGAGGAGTTGCTCGACAAGGGCGGCTACGAGGCGGCGACCCTCAAGGCGATCGGTGAGCGCGCAGGCATCCCGACCGCATCGGTTTACCACTACTTCGCCGACCGACGTCAGGTCGATGTCGAGGTCATTCGGCGCCACCTGCGTGAGGTCGATGCGCGCGTTGCCACCGCGCTGGAGCGCCCGAAGGTGCGCACCCTGCGCGACGCCGTCGACGCGGTCATCGACTCGCTCGTCGCCTACTTCCGCAAGCATCCCAGCTTCGTTGCGCTGTGGTTCGCGGGGGCCTATAACAACGCGACACTCGGTGAACTGGACCACGCATTCGACATGTCGCAGGCCGAGCGATTGTGGCGCTTCCTCATTGAGCGAAGCCTCATCGATGCCGAAACCCCGCAACTCGTCGTCCAGCTCGCCTACGAGGCCGGTGACCGACTCTTCGACGTCGCTTTCCGACGCTCCTCCAAAGGGGACAATGTCACGATCGACGAGGCTCGCCGCCTCGTCGCTGCCTACCTCGAGACCTACGCGCCGAAGGCTCAATAGCTAACTCGCTGACGCGACGGTCTTGCGTCGAATCCTCACTCATCCGGACATCTCCACGGCCAGATACGCGACGCCGGCCGCGCTGGCGACCAGCAGGGTGATGGACCCCCATAACGGCCGCTGCTGCCGGCACCAGGGCCCGCAACCCTTGCGTTCGCCGGCGCGCACGAGTCGGGTTTCGCGCGAGCAGGATGGCGCCCGCGCCGGCGCCTTCACCCCCGAAGGCTGCAGTCGTTCTACAAGGCGCTGGAGCAGCGGTGGTGTCCCACGCGCCGAGATCGCCCCGTCGGTACCCTGACTGCCGTCGGCGACTGTGTCATCGCACATAGTTCGCCACGAAATCGGGGCGGGTAGACATGTCGCAGATGTGCCTGCCGGTCTTACCGTGTTCCATGGCGGAAATCGACGTGTGCCTCACCCGACCTCCGTCGGGTTGGCGGCGTTGTCCTGCCACCCCGACGGCTACCACGAACGCTGATGATCGCATTGGCCTGTCGGAATTCCAATGCCGTGGCTATCCGATTGAGAAAAAGGGGACGCGCTTTGCCAATGACTGAGAGCCCTGAGGCACTGGCCGTTGACGCCGATGCGGTGTCGCGATGGCTCGTCGCGCTCGGCGTTGAATTCGCGGCGCCGTTGCACTTTCAGCGGATCGGGCTCGGGCAGTCGAATCTGACCTACCGCGTCACCGATGCCGCGGGCCGGTCGTGGGTGCTGCGCCGCCCGCCGGTGGGGCAGTTGTTGGCCTCGGCCCACGATGTGGTGCGCGAGGCGCGGATCATGGCGGCACTGGCCGACACCGACGTACCGGTCCCGCGCATCCTCGGTGTCACCGCGGATTCCGAGTTCTCCGAGGTGCCGTGGGTGCTGATGGAGTTCGTCGACGGGTTGGTGGTCGACACGATGGTGATCGCCGCGGCGATGACACCGCGGCAGCGTCGACGGATCGCGCAGTCGATGCCGCGCACGTTGGCTCGCATCCACGCCGTCGACCTGGCACGGGTCGGACTCGACGACCTGGCCAGCCGCAGGCCATACGCCCAGCGCCAGCTCAAGCGGTGGTCCGGCCAGTGGGAGTTGGCCAAGACTCGGGAGTTCCCGGACCTGGAGGATCTGACCCGACGGCTGTCAGCCGCCGTTCCGGTGCAGCGCGAGACCTGCTTGGTGCATGGGGATTTTCATTTGCGCAACCTGGTCACCTCCGTGCACACCGGACAGGTGACGGCGGTCTTGGACTGGGAGTTGTCCACGTTGGGCGACCCGCTCGCGGACATGGGCACGCTGCTCACCTATTGGCCCGAACCCGGGGAGATGACGGGTGGCGACTTCGCGCCGTCGACGCTGCAGGGTTTTCCCGATCGCGCGGAGATGACCCGGGCGTACCTGGAGGCGACCGGGCGCGATCCGGCGGCGCTGCAGTTCTGGCATGTGCTTGGGCTGTGGAAGCTGGCGATCATCGCCGAAGGAGTGCTGCGCCGAGCGCTCGACGAGCCCCAGAACAAGGCCGCCGCGGGAACGCCGACCGTGGAACAGATCGACGCGGTGGTGCGGCAAGCCCGCGAAATCGCCGACGCGGCAGGAATTTAGATCACAGGATTTGGAGGTTTGATGACGGCAATCGCTGAGTATGCGGTCCGCCCGGAGGTCCGCTACTTCCTGGGCCGCGGCAAGCGGCTTCTCATCGGTGGGCGGTGGGTCGACGTGGTGTCGCGGCGCACCTTCGCCACCGTGGATCCGGCCACGGGCGCCACCCTTGCTGAGGTCGCGCACGCGGAGGCTGCCGACGTGGACCGGGCGGTGCGTGCCGCCCGTGACGCGTTCGACGATGGGCCGTGGCACACGATGCCACCCAACGAGCGGGCTCGATTGCTGTGGCGAGTCGGCGACCTGATCGCCGAGCGGGCCGCGCAATTCGGCGAACTGGAGTCGCTGGACAACGGAAAATCGGCGGGCGTCGCGACGGTGGTGGACGCGGGCTTGGCCGCCGACGCGTTCCGGTACTACGCGGGCTGGGCCACCAAGATCGCGGGCAGCACCGTCAATGTGTCCATGCCGTTGGCACCCGCCGGCCAGTTCCACGCCTACACGCTGCGGGAGCCGGTCGGGGTGTGTGGGCTGATCGTGCCGTGGAACTTCCCCCTGCTGATGGCGGCATGGAAGCTGGCCCCCGCGCTGGCCGCGGGAAACACCGTGATCCTCAAACCGGCCGAACAAACGCCGCTGTCGGCGCTGCTGCTCGGTGAGATCTTTTGCGAGGCCGGGTTCCCACCCGGGGTGGTCAACGTCGTCACCGGTGCTGATCCGTTACGTCGCCGCCGGGCTGTGCCATTCCGACCTGCACCTGACCGACGGGGACCTGCCGCCGCGGTATCCGATCGTCGGCGGGCACGAAGGCGCCGGCATCATCGAGGAAGTCGGACCCGGGGTGACCAAGGTCAAGCCCGGCGATCACGTGGTGTGCAGCTTCATCCCCAGCTGCGGGCACTGCCGGTACTGCGCCACCGGTCGGCAGAGCCTGTGCGACCTGGGCGCGACCATCTTGGAGGGCTGCATGCCCGACGGTAGCTTCCGGTTCCACGGCGGCGGGCAGGATTTCGGCGCCATGTGCATGCTGGGCACCTTCTCCGAGCATGCCATCATCTCCGAGCACTCGGTGGTCAAGATTGACGACTGGCTGCCGTTGGAGACCGCCGTCCTGGTCGGCTGCGGGGTGCCGACCGGCTGGGGCAGCGCCACCTACGCCGGTGAGGTCCGCGCTGGGGACATCACCGTCATCTACGGCATCGGCGGCATCGGTATCAACGCCGTGCAGGGCGCGGTGCACTCCGGCGCCAAGCACGTCGTGGTGGTCGACCCGGTGGCGTTCAAGCGGGACACTGCGCTGAAATTCGGCGCCACCCATGCGTTCGCGAGTGCGACGGAAGCCGCGGAGAAGGTGACCGAGCTGTCCTGGGGGCAGGGCGCCGATCAGGCGATCGTGACCGTCGGCGTGGTCGACGAGGCCGTCGTTTCGGCGGCGTTCGACATCGTCGGCAAGGGCGGTACGGTCGTGGTGACCGGCCTGGCCAACCCGGAAAAGCTGACCATCCACGTGTCCGGCATGATGCTGACGCTGATGGAGAAGACCATCAAGGGCACACTGTTCGGTTCGGCCAACCCGCAATACGACATCGTGCGGTTGCTACGCCTTTATGACGCCGGCCAACTCAAGCTCGACGAACTCATCACCACCCGCTACCGGCTCGAGGACGTCAACCAGGGCTACCAGGACCTGCGCGACGGCAAGAACATTCGCGGCATCATCGTGCACGCGTGATGGGGGACTCCGTTCCGTCGTCCGGCCGGGAGTCCTATGCACGGGGGGAGAACGAGCCGCCTCTGCTGGAGATGACGATCGGTGCCAACCTGGCTGACACGGCGGCAAGGTTTCCGGACCGTGACGCTCTGGTCGATGTTCCGGCACAGCGGTGCTGGAGCTACGCGGAATTGCTAGCTGACGTGCGGCGGTTGGCCAGCGGGCTGCTACGGGCCGGTATCGGACCAGGTGACCGGGTAGGAATTTGGGCGCCGAACTGCGCCGAGTGGGTGTTAGTGCAGTACGCGACCGCCGAGATCGGCGCGATCCTGGTGACCATCAACCCGGCCTACCTCGCCCACGAACTGCGTTTCGCGCTACAGCAGTCCGGTGTCGTGATGGTGATCGCCGCGACGGGTTTCAAAGCCTCCGACTATGTCGAGCTGTTGGGTGAGGTGGCGCCGCGGTGCCCCGACCTGCGCGAGGTCGTGTTCGTCGACAGCAAGCGCTGGGCCGAACTGGCGGGTGCGGAGGTCGATCCGCCCACATTGGCGGGGATCGCCGCAATGTTGCACGCGAACGACCCGATCAACATCCAATACACGTCCGGCACAACGGGACACCCCAAAGGTGCCACACTGAGCCATCGCAACATCCTCAACAACGGCTATCTGGTAGGCGAGTTACTGGGATACACCGAGGCAGACCGGATCTGTATCCCGGTGCCGTTCTACCACTGCTTTGGCATGGTGCTGGGCAACCTGGCGGCCACCAGCCACGGTGCGGCCATCGTGATCCCGGCGGCGAGCTTCGATGCGGCCGCCACACTGCGCGCGGTGCAAGATCAGCGGTGCACCAGCCTGTACGGGGTGCCAACCATGTTCATCGCCGAACTGAATCTGCCGAACTTCGCTGATTACGACCTGACCAGCTTGCGCACCGGAATTATGGCTGGATCGCCGTGCCCCGAGGCGGTGATCCGCGCGGCGATCGAGCGTATGCATATGCCGGGGGTAGCGATCTGCTACGGGATGACTGAAACCTCACCAGTGTCCCTCCAGACCCGAGCCGGCGACCCAGTGGCGCGACGCGTAAGCACCGTCGGCCGGGTCTGCCCACACCTGGAGATCAAGGTGGTCGACCCGGCCACGGGCGAGACGGTACCGCACGGCGCGACCGGCGAGTTGTACGTCCGTGGCTATTCGGTGATGGCGGGCTACTGGAAGGAGCCCGAGAGGACAGCCGAGACGATCGATGCGGACGGTTGGATGCATACGGGTGATTTGGCGATCATGGACGATGACGGTTACGTGCAGATCGCGGGCCGGATCAAGGACATGGTCATCCGCGGAGGGGAGAACATCTCTCCGCGGGAGATCGAGGAGTTCCTCCACACCCATCCCGACATCCGCGACGCGCAGGTCATCGGTGTCCCCGATGAAAAGTACGGCGAGGAACTGATGGCAGTGGTCACGTTGCGCACGGGCGCGCCCGAGTTGACGATCCAAGCTCTGCGCCAGTTCTGCGCACACCGACTCGCTTACTTCAAGATTCCGCGCTACCTGCGGGTGGTCGACGAATTTCCCATGACGGTCACCGGCAAGGTCCGCAAGGTCGATGTGCGACGGCAGGCGATCGAGTACCTCAGCGGGTAACGCTGGCCAACCGAGTAGCTTAAGGAGGGCAAGATGTCTGGGTGGGGTGGGAATCCGTCGTTTGATGTGTTCCGGTTGCCGGAGGAGCATGATGAGCTTCGGGCGGCGATTCGGGCGTTGGCGGAGAAGGAGATCGCGCCGTATGCCAAGGATGTTGATGAGCGGGCCCGGTTTCCCGAGGAGGCGTTAGCGGCGCTGAACGCGTCGGGGTTTAATGCGGTGCATGTGCCCGAGGAGTACGGGGGGCAGGGCGCGGATTCGGTGGCCGCGTGCATTGTGATCGAGGAAGTGGCGCGGGTGGACGCGTCGGCGTCGCTGATCCCGGCGGTCAACAAGTTGGGCACGATGGGCCTGATCTTGTCCGGGTCGCAGGAGCTTAAGGCGCAGGTGTTGCCGTCGTTGGCGTCGGGGGAGGCGATGGCCTCTTATGCGCTGAGCGAGCGGGAGG
>PPEA01000672.1 GCA_002967005.1 Mycobacterium talmoniae | reverse complement strand
GCGGGCGGACCGGTTGGCCGGCCGGTGTGGGCTGCGGACGCCGGCCACGGTGGCCGCGGCGCGGCCGTTGCCGATCACCGAGCGGGAGCGCGAGATCGCCACCCTGGTGGCGTCGGGGTGGTCGAATCGTCAGATCGCGGATCGGCTGATCGTGTCGGTGCGCACCATCGACGGGCATCTGTACCGGATTTTCGCCAAACTCGGCATCAACACCCGCGAGCAGCTGATCGCCCTGCTCACCCCGGACCACGCCGAGGACTAACACCGGGCCCCAGCAACCACCTTTTGCGGGACTACCCTAGGCTCGCCCGCCGACTACTCTACGGCTCACGGCCGCCTACCCTAGGGATTTTCAGCCCGTACTCGACGTGTCACCGGCAACTACTCTACCTGCGGCGATACCCGCTGTTACCAGGGAAAAGGCCCTAGGCTCCCCGCATGACGCGCGCCGCGGCTCAGGCCCCGCGGGTCCCCCGGGGCCCCGGACGGCAACAGGTAGTGCGCTACTCGTGCGCGCAACACTCGGCAAGCGCAACCTGACTCACAGCGAAATGAGAGGCGGCGATGTCACCATGGCTGAGGACTCCCTCACGGCGGTGCTCCAGGAGCGAGCCAGCCGGCAACCCGACGCGACGGCGTACACCTTCATCGACTACCAGATCGATCCGAACGGATTCTCCGAAAGCCTCACCTGGGCGCAAGTCCAGCGCCGAGCCCGCGTCGTTGCCGACGAGCTCCGAGCCTGCGGGGCGACCGGTGATCGGGCCGCCATCCTGGCACCCCAGGGGCTCGACTACATCGTGGCCTTCCTCGGTGCGCTGCAAGCGGGGTTCATCGCGGTTCCGTTGTCGGTACCGCAGTCCGGCGTCCACGACGAGCGCATTTCGTCGGCGTTGCGGGATTGCTCGCCGACGGTCATTCTCACCACGTCGTCCTGTTCGGCGGCGGGCGATATCGCACCGTACGCACAACGCGAGGGCAATAAACCGGCGCCGGAAGTCCTCGAGGTCGACTTGCTCGACGTGGACTCGCCACACGATCTCGGCCCGGTTCGGCCCGCGGTTCCGCGAACCGCGTACCTGCAGTACACGTCGGGATCGACCCGCCGGCCGGCGGGCGTCATCGTCACGCACACCAACGTGATCACCAATATCCAGCAAGCATTTTCGGACTATCTGGGTGGCGTGATGCCTCCGGATTTCGTGCTGGTGTCGTGGTTGCCGTTCTTTCACGACATGGGCCTGATCAAAGGGATCTGCGCGCCGCTGGTGTGCGGGCGTCGCGCGGTACTGATGAGCCCGATGTCGTTCCTGCAGCGGCCGGCTCGCTGGATGCAGGCCCTGGCCACCAGTAACAAAGCCTTCTCCGCCGCACCCAATTTCGCGTTTGAACTGACCGCGAAGAGAACGACGGACGCCGACCTGGCCGGCTTGGATCTCGGTGAGGTGATCGGGATCGCCAGCGGCAGCGAACGGGTCCATGCCGCCACCCTGCGGGCTTTCACCGAGCGCTTCGCTCGATTCAATCTCAAGCCATCGGTGGTGCGGCCCTCCTACGGTCTTGCGGAAGCCACCGTCTATGTGGCCACCGCGGACCGGGGCCACCCGGCCCAGCTGGTGCGCTTCGACTACGAGAAGTTGTCCAAGGGCCATGCCCGGCCGTGCCGCAGCGAGGCGGTCGGCAGCACCGAACTCGTCGGTCACGGCACCAGCCGGTCCACCACCGTGCGCATCGTCGATCCGGAGGCCCGGACCGAGAACCCGGCCGGCAAAGTCGGCGAGATCTGGGTGCACGGGCAAAACGTTTCCCCCGGATATTGGCACAACCCGCGGGAAACCGAGCGGACCTTCGGCGCACGGTTGGTGAACCCGGCCAGTGCAACGCCGGGCGGGGGGTGGTTGCGCACCGGGGATTTGGGCGTCATTTCCGAGGGCGAGCTGTTCATCATCGGCCGGATCAAGGATCTGCTGATCGTGGACGGGTCCAATCACTATCCCGACGACATCGAGGCCAGCATTCAAGAACTCACCCGCGGGCGGGTTGCGGCCATCTCGGTGCCCGACGGTCGGACCGAGCACCTGGTCACCATCGTCGAGGTCAAGCAGCGGGGGGACTCCGCTGACGAGCACCAGCAGAAACTGCGTGCGCTGAAGCGGGCGGTCATCTCGGCGGTTGCGCACATCCATCGGGTGCGGGTCGCCGACGTCGTGTTTGTGGCACCCGGTGCGATCCCGATCACCACCAGCGGCAAGATTCGTCGATCCGCCTGTGTCGAGGGTTACCGGGCGGGACAGTTCGACCGGCTGGACGTGACGCCATGACGGTATCGATCCAGGATGATGTCGCGCTGCGCAACTGGCTGGTCGACTACCTGGTGACGAATATCGGTTGCGCCCCCGACGAAATCGACTTCGATCTGTCGCTGAACGATTTGGGCGTGGGCTCCCGGGACGCGGTGGTGCTGTCCGGCGAACTCGCGGAACTGCTCGGCCGGCCCATCTCGCCGGTGGAGTTTTGGCAGCATCCCACCATCAACGCGCTGGTGGGTTTTCTCACCGCCGCCGAACCGGACTGCGGGTTCGAGCCGGTGCCCGCCGACGATCGCGGCGCACGGGACGAGCCGATCGCCGTCATCGGTCTGGGGTGCCGGTTTCCCGGCGGGATCTCCGGGCCCGACGCGTTGTGGCAGTACCTCTGGGACGGGCGCTGCTCGATCGGTGAGGTTCCCGCCGAGCGCTGGTCGGCGTTCGACGACGGCACCCCCGAGGTGGCGGCGGCGCTGGCCCGCACCACGCGGTGGGGCTCGTTCCTCACCGACATCGACGCCTTCGACGCCGACTTCTTCGAGATCTCCCGGCGCGAGGCCGCCAAGATGGACCCCCAGCAGCGGCTGCTGCTGGAGGTGGCGTGGGAGGCCTTGGAGCACGCCGGAATTCCGCCCACCACCCTGCGCCGGTCGCAAACCGGCGTCTTCGCCGGCGCCTGCTTCAGCGAATACGGATATCTGGCGTCGACCGATTTACCCACCGTTGATGCCTGGAGCAACACCGGTGGCGCGCTGAGCATCATCGCCAACCGGCTGTCGTATTTCCTGGATTTGCGCGGCCCGTCGGTTGCGGTGGACACGGCATGCTCATCGTCGTTGGTGGCGGTGCATCTGGCGTGTCAGAGCCTGCGGATGCGGGACTCCCAGCTGGCCATTGCCGCGGGCGTGAACCTGCTGTTGTCGCCGGCGGTCTTCCACGGCTTCGATCAAGCCGGCGCCTTGTCGCCCACCGGACGCTGCCATGCCTTCGATGCCGCCGCCGATGGGTTCGTGCGGGGTGAAGGCTGCGGGGTCGTGGTGCTCAAGCGGTTCAGCGACGCCCTGCGAGACGGGGATCGGGTGCTCGCGGTGGTGCGGGGGTCGGCGATCAACCAGGACGGCCGATCCAACGGGCTGATGGCGCCCAACCCGGCCGCGCAGATGGCGGTGCTGCGTGCGGCCTACACCAACGCCGGGATCCCGCCGCAGGAGGTGGATTACGTCGAGGCGCACGGGACCGGAACGTTCTTGGGGGATCCGATTGAGGCGCGTGCCCTCGGCACGGTGTTGGGCCGCGGCCGCCCGCCGGATTCCCCCCTGCTGATCGGTGCCGTCAAGACCAACCTGGGCCATTTGGAAGCCGCCGCGGGGGTGGCGGGCTTCATCAAGACCGTGTTGGCGGTGCACCGCGGCCAGATCCCGCCCAACCAGCAGTTCGAGGCGCCAAACCCGCACATTCCGTTCGACGAGCTGCGGCTGAAAGTGGTGGCCGACCATGCGCCGTGGCCGGCGGTGCGCCGGGTTCGGCGGGCCGGGGTGTCGTCGTTCGGCTTCGGCGGCACCAACGCGCACGTGGTGATCGAGCAGGCGCCGCTTGCCGATCCCGGCGCCCGGGACCGTGATCCGGCGGTGACCACGCTGGTGGTCTCGGGTAAGACGCCGGAGCGGATCGCGGCCACCGCCGGGGTGGTGGCCGAGTGGATGGCCGGACCCGGCGCGGGGGTGGGGCTGGCCGAGGTGGCGCGACACCCTCAATCATCATCGGGCGCGGCATCCGCGGTTCGCCACGGTGTGTGCGCGGGACCGCGACCAGGCCCTGGCCGCGCTGCACGCGCTGGCCGCCGGTCGGTCGGCCGACGGTCTGATCATCCCCCACGACGGCGACTGCGGATCGGGCACGGTGTTCGTCTATTCGGGCCAGGGCTCGCAGTGGCCCGGCATGGCCCGGCAATTGCTGGCCGACGAACCGGAATTCGCCGCCGCGATCGATGAATTGGAACCGGTGTTTGTCGAGCAGGTGGGATTTTCGCTACGCCAAATTCTTGCCGACGGTGCCGTGCTGGCCGGGGATGCTCGGGTGCAGCCGGTGTTGATGGGCTTGCAGTTGGGGTTGACCGAGTTATGGCGCTGCTACGGGGTGATTCCGGACGCGGTGATCGGGCATTCGATGGGGGAGATCACCGCCGCGGTGGTGGCCGGGGCGCTCAGCGTGCCGGACGGCCTGCACCTGATTGGGGTGCGGTCGCGGTTGATGTCACGGTTGGCCGGCCAGGGCGCGGTCGCTCTGCTGCATGTGGATGCCCCAGCTGTCACCGCGCTGATCGCCGAATACCCGGGGGTCGGGGTGGGTGGGTTCGTGTCACCGCGGCAGACCGTGATCGCCGGGCCTCCCGATCAAATCGATGCGGTCCTCGCCGCAGTGACCCAACAGGGCCGGTTTGCCCGCCGGGTCAACATGGAAGTCGCGTCCCATTCGGCGTTGATGGATCCCATCCTGCCCGAGTTGCGCGGTGCGCTAGCGGGTTTGACACCCACGACGCCCGTCACGCCGGTGATCTCCACGGTCACCGATCCCGCCACGACCCCGGTGTTCGATGCCGACTATTGGGTGGCCAACGTGCGCCAACCGGTTCGACTTAGCCAGGCCATCAGCGTCGCGGCGCAAGACCACAGCACCTTCGTCGAGATCAGTGCTCATCCGATGCTGACCCATGCGATTAGCGAAACCCTCGGCGAGACCCATCATCACGCGGTGGGCACGCTGTACCGCGACACCGACGACACGGTGACGTTTCACACCAACCTCAATGCCACCCACGCCGCCTACCCGCCGGACACCCCGCATCCGTCCGAGCCCCATCCGGTGCTGCCCAGCACCCCCTGGCAGCACACCCGCCACTGGATCAATATCGCGCCGTCGAGGGGGTCGGGGGCGAGCCAGGGGCGGGCTGCTGCTGCCGGCGGCGTGATCCCCGGCGCACTGGTACAGCGAATTGACCTGGCCCGCCCGTGAGCTGCCCGCCGCACAGCACGCCGCCGGCGGGTCGTGGCTGGTGCTCGGGGACCCCGACATCGGCGCCGAGATCGCCCGCGCGGTGGGAAACGACCGCTGCGCGGTGTTGGCCGACGACACTGCGGGTGCCCCAGCTGGCGGCCGCCCTGCACGACGCCGGCCAGGTGCTGTACGCGCCCGAGGTGTCCTGGGCCGGCTGGGACGCCGAACCGGGCTATCGGCTGTTCAACACCGCCCGACGGCTGGTCGGCGCCATGGCCGACTCGGGCGCGCGGTTGTGGCTGCTGACCCGCAACGCCCAACCCCTCGACACCGGTGACCGCGCCAATCCCGCCCACGCGGTGCTGTGGGGTTTGGGCCGCACCCTGGCCCTCGAACACCCCGAGATCTGGGGCGGCGTCATCGATGTCGACGAGTCGGTGCCGGCATCGCTGGCGGCCGGCTACCTGCTGGCCGAGGCGCACGACGGCGACGACGAAGACCAGATCGTCTACCGGGCGGGCACCCGCCACGTCCCGCGCCTGCAGCCGCGGGTACCGCCGTCGACACCCGCCGAACACGATCAGCATGGCTGCCAGCTGGTCATCGGGGCCACCGGCCACCTGGGGCCCCAGCTGATCGAGCACCTCGCCGACATGGGCGCCGGCACCATCGTCGCGGTGGCGCGCCACCCCGGTTCGCGGCTCGACGAGATGACCCAACGGCTGGCCGAGAAAGACACCACCCTGCTGACGGTGGCCGCCGACGCCGCCGACGCCGCCGCGATGACCGCGCTGTTCGATCGCTTCGGCGCCGACCTGCCCCCGCTGGGCGGCGTCTATCTGGTCGCCTACGGCGGTGGGCCAGTAACGCTGGGGGAGATGGCCGACGACGACGTGGCGGCCATGTTCGCGCCCAAACTCGACGCGGTCTGCCTGCTGCACAAACTCTCCCTGCCCCACCCGATCCGCCACTTCGTGATGTTCACCTCGATCTCCGGGGTGCTGGGCTCGCGGTGGCTCGGCCACTATGCGGCCACCACCACCTACCTGGACAGCTTCGCCTACGCCCGGCGGGCCGCCGGGCTGCCGGCCACCGCCATCAACTGGGGGTGGTGGCAGTCGCTGGCCGACAGCCAAAGCGACCAGCACCGCCACGTGACCCAGGAATCGGGACTGCAACCGATGCCCGACGAGGTGGCCATCCAAGTGCTGCGCACCGCCATCGGCCCGCACGCCCCGACCCGATCCACCATCGCCGCCGCGGACTGGGCCCGGCTCGCCGACGCCTACCGCACCCGAACCCCGCTGCACATCATCGACGATCTGCAACCCGCAGGCGACACCGACGACACCGAAAGCGACACCGCCGGCACCGTATTCCGTCAGGCGCTGCGCGACAGCGAACCGGACCAGCGCCGGGCGCTGCTGACCGAGCAGGTGGTTGCGCAGGTCGTGGCGGCGATGGGGTTGGCCTCGGCGCAGCTGCTCGATCGGTCGGCCGGCTTCTTCCAATCCGGGATGGATTCCCTGATGAGCGTCACCCTGCAGCGTGCCCTGGCCGATGTCCTCGGCGTCGCGCTGCCCGCGTCGGTGGTGTTCGACTATCCCAGCGTTGAGGCGCTCACCGACCACCTGGCCACCGTCCTGCCCGAATTCGGTGACGGCGCCGCGCAGCCCACCGCCAACGGCTACGACGAACTCACCGAGGACGAACTGTTGCAACAACTATCCGAAAGGGTGGCATGAGCGCGATGGCCACCACCACACCGGACCGCCGGGCCGTCATCACCGAGGCGCTGCACAAGATCGACGAACTCACTGCGCGCCTGCAGATCGCCGAACAGGCCGATACCGAACCGATTGCGGTGGTGGGGATGGGCTGCCGATTCCCGGGCGGGGCCGATGACCCCGAGCAGTTCTGGCAGCTATTGGTCGAGGGGCGCAGCGGCATCGTGCGGGTGCCGCCGCAACGCTGGGACGCCGACGCGCTGTACAGCGACGACCACAGTGTGCCGGGCACCATCTGCACCCGGGAGGGCGGCTTTTTGACCGGCTGGCAGCCGGAGGAATTCGATGCGGAGTTCTTCGGGATCGCCCCGCGCGAGGCGGCCGCGATGGATCCCCAACAGCGGCTGCTGCTCGAAGTCGCCTGGGAGGCATTGGAAAACGCCGGCCTCACGCCGCAGCACATCCGCGGCACCCAAACCTCGGTGTTTATCGGACTCACCACCAACGACTATTCGCTGACCTTCGCCGGGAAGCTGCGGCGGGAAGACATCGACCCCTACGTCCCGTTCGGCAACGCGGCGAACTTCGCCGCCGGGCGATTGGCGTATTTCCTGGGGGCGCGCGGACCGGCGCTGGTGATCGACACCGCCTGTTCGTCGTCGCTGGTGGCCGTGCATCTGGCCTGCCAGAGCCTGCGCCGGCGGGAAAGCGACACCGCCCTGGCCGCGGGAACCAACCTGATGCTCAGCCCGGAGAACAGCATCGCGTGTTCGCGGTGGGGCATGCTGGCCCCCGACGGCCGCTGCAAGACGTTTGACGCCGGCGCCGACGGATACGTGCGCAGCGAGGGGTGCGGGGTGGTGGTCCTTAAACGGCTGACCGACGCGCTGCGCGACGGGGACCCGGTGTGGGCGCTGGTGCGCGGTTCGGCGGTCAACCAGGACGGCGCCAGCAGCGGGCAGACGGTGCCGAATGGGCCGGCCCAGCAGGCGTTGCTGCGCCAGGCGCTGGCCGCCGCACGGCTGACACCCGCCGACATCGATTACGTCGAAGCCCACGGCACCGGCACCGCGTTGGGTGATCCGATCGAACTGGACGCATTGAGTCAGGTGTTCGGCGAGCGCCCGGATACCGCACCGTTGGTGCTGGGCTCGGTGAAGACCAACCTGGGGCATCTCGAATCCGCGGCGGGCGTCGCCGGTTTCATCAAAACCGTGCTCAGCGTCAACCACGGCTACATCCCGCGGCATCTGAACTTTGCGACGTTGACCCCGCACGCGGGCGAGGCCGCCGCGCGGTTCACCATCGCCGCCGAGCCGATGGACTGGCCGCCGGTGAACCGGCCGCGCCGGGCGGGGGTGTCCTCGTTCGGGGTCAGTGGCACCAACGCCCATGTGGTGGTGGAGCAGGCGCCGGACCGGGACCCGGTGGTGCGGGAACCGGAGCCGGCGGTGAGCACGTTGGTGGTCTCGGGTAAGACCCCGCAGCGGATCGCGTCGCTGGCCGCGGAGCTGGCCGACTGGATGACCGGCG
>PPEA01000671.1 GCA_002967005.1 Mycobacterium talmoniae | reverse complement strand
ACGGAGGCGGCCTCGCCGAAGCCCGCCGATAGCCCGGCACCAGCCACCGATTCAGAAGAACCCACAGGCCCGCCCCCAACGCGCCCTCGGCCGCGCCAGCGACCTCCGACGCCTCCGCTGTCCCCATCGAGGCGAGCCCCGCCGTGAGCAGCGGAGCAAACTGATAGATGACGCCGCTAGCGAGGAACGGCAGTGAACTCAACTGCTCGAAAGGCAGCCCCACGGCACCGGCAAAGGTGTTCAGCGCCGTACCGAGCGGGCTGTCCAGCATGCCCAGCAGTGACGCAATCGGGTCAACCGACGCCGTTCCGGAGGCCAGTCCGTGCAGTGCTTGGGGCACGGTGGCCACCGCCTGTGCCAAACCGCCGGTGCTGGCCGCCTGACCGACCGCGGCGGCCTGGGCGCCGACCCCCGCGGGGTTGGTGTTTTGCGGTGCCGGGCTGAATGGAGTCAACGTGGTGGCGGTGGCCGAGGCGCCGGCGTAGCCGTACATCGCGGCGGCGTCTTGGGCCCACATCTCGGCGTAGTGCGCCTCGGTGGCCATGATCGCCGGGGTGTTTTGCCCAAGGAAATTGGTGGCGACCAACGACATCAGCAACGCCCGGTTGGCCGCGATCACCGGCGGGGGCACCGTCGCGGTAAACGCCGCCTCGTAGGCCGCGGCCGCCGCGCGAGCTTGGTTGGCGGTCTGCTCGGCCGCGGTGGCGGTGGTGTGCATCCACGTCACATACGGGGTGGCCGCCGCGGTCATCGATGCTGCCGCCGGGCCCTGCCACGAGTCGCCGGTGAGTTCGGCGACCAACCCCTGATACGAGGTGGCCGCTGACCCTAATTCCGACGCCAGCCCATCCCAGGCCGACGCGGCGGCCAGCAGTGGCCCCGAGCCCGCGCCCGCATACATCCGCCCGGAGTTGACTTCCGGTGGCAGGGCAGCAAAATCCACGGCAACCCCTCCTAGCTGACTGGCCGGTGCAAGGAGGGTGTGGTCCCTGACACGCGGCTACCAGTGTTGTGAGGTGGTTCACGTTAGGTCCGCGGCACGGGCGCGCGGTATGTCTGTTGGCCTTGTCTTTGTGGCGAGACATGTGCGACGACACACACCTGGTGTCCTGCGCTCCGGGCGCCCCGGTTGGGGTCGGTGAAACCGCTCGTGGCCACGTAGTCATGCACGCCAGCCGGCGCACCCCGCCGGTGCGCGAATGGATCAAGAAAGTCCTGTAGTCGTCGGCACTTGGCCGGCGAATCTCACGAAACGGACGCTCGCGCAGAACCTTCCCGCGCGGACCGACTCCGGGGGATCATGCCCGCGACGTCTGCTCGTCGCTGCGACGTCCGCGTTTGGTCGCGGCCCGATCGGGCTCGATTCGTTCGTTGTGGTTGTGCATTGCGCGGTAGGCATAGAAGTACACGGTCAGCATGAACGCCCAGGTCGTGAGCGCGATGATGTAGAAAATCGTGTGGTTCTCGTCATCGCCGGGGATGTGGTAGAAGTCGTACATCGCGGCGACGAGGCTGCCGGCCACAGTGGCGATCAGAACCCAGATCGCCTGTGCGCGTTCATCGATACTCCACAGCCGCCACGCGAAGTACGCCAGGAACACCGCGGTCAGAGCGTTCATCACGACATAGAAGACCGCCCAAACAAGACTGATCGGCTGGGCGAATATCGCCAAATACAGGCCCGCCACCGTGGCGAGTGCGAACACGGCGATATCGGTTGCGCGGGAGGGCTTGTACCGGTGGGTGACTTTCATCAAGCCCAGCACGAGAATCAACGTGATACCAAACGACCTGGAGAACGCGTCGAAGAAGAGCATGAGGTGATAACTCGGGCTGGCGTGGTTGATGCCAGTCAATCCCAGCAGGATGACGTTGGTGCCGGAGGTCGCCACAATGATCCATTCGAGGCCGAGAAGGTAGTTCCGGTAATTCCGCAGGAACTTCCACCCGTAGACGAATCCGGCGTAAGCCATCCAGAGATCGGCGAGTAATAGCAGCGCCATCTTGAGATCCATGTTTGCCTCCTGCGACTGAGAACCCGGTCAGTGGCGCGCAACGCGATCGGCGAGACGGTCGCCGAACCAGGCCAGGGTCAGCGCCGGTGAGCTGACCAGGCTGGGCCAGAATCCGCCGCGGCCGTGCCAGATTGTTTCCAGGTCCGCGGGCATGGGCTCGCCGCAGAGTCTGCCCGCGAGCAGGTGACCGACGTACTGGGCTTGCGCAAAGCCATGTCCGTTGCAGGCCAGCGAGTACAGCACGTTGGACGAGGCCTGCCCCGCGACGGGCAGCCAGGTGGAACTCATGCCGATCCAGCCGCCCCACGCCCGTCGCGGCGCGACATCGCGCAGCCCGGGGAAGCGTTCGCGGAAACCGCGAACGAGGTCGTCCACCACGACGGTCGAAGGGGTGCGCGGGATTAACGACCCTCGGGTGGTCTCCAGGCGCCGGGTGCCGAAGACGATCGTGTTGCGCGGGGAGACCCGGTAACTCTCCAGGATCATGTGCGCGGTCACCAGCGGTGCGCGACTGGTCCAACCGATGGCGTCGAGGCGTTCGGGGGCGATCGGCTCGGTTTCCACAAGCGAGGTCCACACCGGGGACACCAACCGGCGGGGCGTGATCGAGAGATCCTTGCCGTAGGCATTGGCGGTGAGCAACGCCTGCTTGGCCCGCACGCGGCCATTGAGTGCCTCGATGGTTACCCCGGCGGTGCTGTCGGTGACGTTCCGCACCGGAGTGTGTTCGAATACCCGTGCCCCCGAGGCCAAGACCGCGCTACGCAGCCCGAGCACGTACTTCGCCGGGTTCAAAGTTCCACCGACGCCCTCTCGCATGCCGCCGAGGAACCCGTCCGGGAGGCCCGCGGCCCTGCCCTCGACAAACTCCGCCGACGACCCGGCGTCGGCCATGATCTTTGCGTTACGCCGCGCCTTACGCAGTTGCCCCTTCGACACCGCGGCCTGCACGATGCCGGCCTTTTCGAAGTCGCAGTCGATGGAACGGTTCGCGATGGCGTCCTGGGTGAATTCCACTGCCGCTTCCGCGAACTGGAACAGCGCGCGGACCGTGCTGCGGCGGAACAACAGGGCCAGCAACGCGGGGTCGGCCGCGATCGAGTTGGTCACATACCCCGCGTTCCGTGAGCTCGCGCCCCACCCGCAGGTTTCGGCTTCGAGCAGCACCACGTCGGCACCGGACTCGGCGAGCCGCAACGCTGCCGTCATACCGCCGACGCCGCCGCCGATGACGGCGGCATCACACGTTACGTCCTCGGCGAGCGCAGGCTCGCCGGTGCTGGGCAGTTCGGCCCAACCGGTTTTCGTCAAGAGGTCCATGTGTGCTTGTCGACTTTCAGACTCGGCCCGAGGACAGCGAGTTGCTCGGGACCCGCGATGTCACCGCGCTGCTTGGGGTGACCACTGCCTCTACGACCTCGTGCAGTGGCGACCCGCCGGCGGCGGCGAGCGTCTCGTAAAACTTCTCCGGGGCGGCCCAGTCCTCCGGCGCCAACACCCCCGACTGTTCGTCCAGTTCGTCGAGTGCTAACACCATGAACGCCGCGGTGGCCGCACCGGTAAGCGACGCATCGTGGTCCACGCCGTACCGGGTCCACTCACCGGCGCCCGACGCACCGAAACCACCTGCTGCCCGTCGCGTTTGCCGGTCACCCGCACATAGTTAGTCCCGCGGAACGGGGGGTGCTTGCGTGCCGCCGACATCGCCAGGAACTTCAGCACCTCGACCGCGCCGATCTCGCCACGGCGAACGGTGCCCCAGAGCCCCGACAGCGCATGCCTCCACACCTTGGGTGAGCCGGTTTTGTCGGTCAGCAAGTCGTTGAGGAAGTCGATGGCCTCGTCCATCGAGATCTTGCCCCGCTGCACCCCCACCGCGACGCCGCGCATGATGCCGTTGGTCGGGGGCGGATCGAGTGCACCCAGCACCCGGATCCGGTCGGCGCCCGGCCAGCGTCGCGGCATCGTCACCGGCTCCGGATGCGCGCACTCGTAGAGACGGTAGGAATCGCCAAGGGTGTTGCCCAGTGCGAACACATCCGTCTCCAAAAAGGTCTGATGAGTCACCGACCGGCCGTGCTCCCAGGTCTGACACGGTCCGGCAAAACCCCGGATCGCATGATCGAGCACGGCACGCCCAAACGGGACCGGACCCTCGTCACCGGTCACCCAGCACACGTCGATGCGTTCGACGGTGTCCACATCGCGGGCCGCGTCGGCCGCCATCACATTGGTAAACCCGGGCGAAGCACCACACCCGACGAGGATCGGCACGCCGGCGTCCTTCGCTTGGGCATCGAGTGCCAGCGCCGCGCGCGTGCTCGCCTCGTCATCGTCGAGATCCAGGTAGGGCACCCTCTTCTCGATACACGCCGCCATGACCGGCTCGGCGGTGCGGTTGTAGGGACCCGCGCCGAGAACGACAAGTGCGGCACCCTCGACCGTGTTGCGAAGAGCGGCCCCGTCGAACAGGTCGAGCGAGCCCGCCGTCGCCGACCCTGCGGGCAGGCTCGTGACGACGGCGTCGAGGGATTCCGGCCGGATGTCGTACAACTCCAGCTTCCAGTCCTTATCGCCGGCCGTCTTCGCGAAACGATCGATCGCGACACGACACATATCACCGGCCGCTCCGATGAAGACGATGCGTTTGGTGGATCGCTTGGTGGTCATGAGATGAGGCTAAACGTATACTTACATGATGTCAATGACGCTGTGTAAGTATGGGGCGGTTGCCGGGTAGGATGACGCCACCATGTCGAGGCGACCGAAGCACGACCCCAAAGAGTCCGAGCGCGAGATTCTGCGAGCGGCCGAAGAATTCCTGCGGGAACACCCCTTCCGCGACATGACCGTCGAGGCGGTGATGAGCCGCACTGGGCTCAAGCGCCCGGCTTTCTACGCCCACTTCCGCGACCGCCATGACCTCGCCCTGCGTGTTGTTGACGAGATGGGGGGCGAACTGCGTGAGATGGTCGACCGGTGGCTGCAGGGCGATGACTTGGTCAACGATGCCCGGGCTGCCTTCGAGGGGCTTGCCGACGTCTACACACGACACGGACCCGTGCTCAGCGCCCTGTCCGATGCGGCCGGCAGCGACGAGAAGGTCGAGGCCGCGTATCAAGGGATGGTTCAGGGGTTCATCGACGCGACCGCGCACCAGATCCGCGTCGACCAAGCCCGCGGCCGCATCAGCGAGCACATCGACACCCTGGAGACCGCGCGAGCCCTGGTCTGGATGGACGAGCGCTACCTCACCCAAGCCCTGGGACGAACTCCGCGCGCGGATCCGGCGCGGGTGGTCGACGTGCTGTACAACATCTGGATGTCCGCGCTGTACGGTCAAGTCCCGCAGCGTGTTACCGGTGAATAGCGGCCGAACGTAACGGATCCAGGACGCGGGTGAGGAAGTCGAGCTGGTCGGCCAGCGCCCGCCGCTGCCAGGGGTTTTCGAAGGTATCCAAGTGGTCGATGGGGTACTCGCGCAGCTGCGCCCAGTAGCCGGCCTTCCTGGCGGCGCGGCGCGCCGCATTGGGTGGTGCGACGCGGTCGTTGGTGCCGAGTTGCATCAGCATCGGACAGGCCAGGCGGCTGGCGAAGGTGGTGGGCCGGTTGAATCCGACTTGCAGTGCGGTACGCGCGCAGACCTCGTTGCGCCAGGTCGGGCCGGCGATGCTGAGGCTGGCTTGCTCGCGCCGGGGGCCGTCACCATCGCGGTTGAACCAGGCTGTCCGACAACCGGAACGCGATGCGGCGCGCGTCCTGCGACGGCACGGGCCGCGTCGACCAGCCCGTGCACGGTCAGCCGCGCCAGGTGCCGGGCCCGCCGCCGCGGAAGATATCGGCCAGGGTGGCGCATCCGTCGGTGGCCGGGTTCATCGACACCAGGGCCGCGACACGGCGATCCTGCGCGCCGACGGCGATCACGTGCCCGCCGGAATACGAGTAGCCCCAGAGCGCGATCCGGTCCCGGTCGACGCCGGGCAGGTGCCGGGCCGCCGCGACGGCAGCGTGGTAGTCCTGGCGCTGACGCCGGACCGAAACATCTTGGCGGGGCATGCCCTCGGAGTCGCCGAAGCCGCGGTAGTCGAACACCAATGTGTCGATACCGGCGTCGGCGAAGGGCTCGGCGTAGGCCAGTAGGCCGGTGTCGCGGGTGCCGCCGAAACCGTGCGCCATGACGACACACGGTCGCCCGGCCGGACCGGTCAACGCGTCGGTACTGGCCCGCAGATGCCAGGCGGCGCACCAAATGCCGTGGCTGGTGAACCTGAGATCCTTGGTCGCGATCGCGGCGGTCATGACGCCAGCACGGCCGGTTGGGTGGCGGCGAACTTCAACGCGGGGTCCTCGACCGGGCCGTCGCGCAGCCGCTCGACATCCAGTTCGTAGGCGTGCTTGAACGCCCAGGGGCCCCTGGTGCCGCCGCGCGGGAACTTCGCGATCGCCCGCTGCACATAACCCGAACTCATGTCCATGGCCGGCACCCGCTCCATATCCGGATCGTCAAGCACCGGTACCACGGTGTCGTGGCCGCGGGCGCCATGTAGTCGAGCAGCCGGCAGAAATGCTCGCAGACCAGATCCACCTTGAGCGTCCAGGAGATGTTGGTGTAGCCGACGGCGAATGCCAGGTTGGGCACGCCGGAGAGCATCATCGCCTTGTAGATCGTCGTGTCCGGCCAATGCACCGGCCGTCCGTCGACAGCGAGCGACATCTTGCCGAACGGCACCATGTTGAGTCCGGTTGCGGTGACGACGATGTCGGCGGTCAACTCCTGGCCCGATTCCAGCAGGATGCCGGTCGCGGTGAAGCGTGCGATCCGGTCGGTGACCACCGAAGCCTTCCCTGACGAGATCGCCTTGAACAGATCGCCGTTGGGCACCATGCACAGCCGCTGGTCCCACGGGTCGTAGCGCGGGGTGAAGTGGGTGTCGACGTCGAAGTGCTTGGGCAACTGGCGGCGCACACCGGCGATCAGCAGCCTGCGCATCAGCTTCGGGGCGCGCTGGCAGGCCTTGTACATGCCGCGGCTCATCGCGATGTTCTTGCGCCGGATGATCCGGGACGCGCGGTCACGGCCGAGCAGCGTGTTCAGCGTGTTGGCGATCGCGTCCTCGGCCGGAATCGAAAACACGTAGCTCGGCGAGCGCTGCAGCATGGTGATGTGGCGCGCGGTGTCCGCCATCGCCGGGATCAGCGTGACCGCCGTTGCACCGCTGCCGATGACCACCACGCGCTTGCCGCGGTAGTCCAGATCCTCGGGCCAGTGCTGCGGGTGGATCAGCTGGCCGGCGAAGTCCTCCACACCGCGGAAGTCGGGGGTAAAGCCCGCCTCGTGGTCGTAGTAGCCGGTACCCAGGAACAGGAATCGGGCGGTGAACGTCATTGTCTCGCCGGAACCCGCATGGGCGGCGGTGACCGCCCAGCGGCCCTTCGCGGAGCTGAACTCGGCACCGAGCACCCGGTAACCGAACCGGATGTGCTCGCCCAGACCGTTTTCGGTGACGATCTGCTGTAGGTAGTCCAGGATGAGGTGCCCGTCGGCGATCGACTTGCGGTGCGTCCACGGCTTGAAGCTGTAGCCGAAGGTCGGCATGTCGGAGTCCGATCGAATGCCCGGGTACTGGAACAGGCTCCACGTCCCGCCCACCGAGTCGTGGGCCTCCAACACCAAAAACGAGGTCTGCGCGCGGCGGGTCTTGAGGTGGTAGGCCGCACCGATACCCGAAATTCCCGCGCCGATGATCAGCACATCGACATCGGTGGTCTGCGTCGGGCTGGTGGTCGCGATCGTCACGGTGAGGTCTCCTGACGCGGGACGGCAAGGCGGTAAGTGCGCTTCACGGTAGTGCCAACACCGGCCGCGCGATATGTCCGCTCGCACCGTCCTTGTGGCGAGATATGTGCGGTGACACACTCAATTTTATGAACGGTGCACCGGTGTCGACCGAGATCATCGAGCTCATGGGCGATGTGGCCGAGTTGATGCTGGCGGAACTCGACGAATTGGTCGCCGAGATGGATGCCGCGGAGATCGAACTGAGCCCCTTTGTCGGTACCGATGCGGCGTTGACCGCGGAGATGACGGCGAGCAACCGCGCCAACGCCGCGCGGGTGCTCAGCATGTTTGCCCGTCGCGACGCGCGGCCCACCCCCATCGACGTCCCGCCGGAGGCGCTCGATGTCGGCCGTACCGTCGCGCGGCGCGGTATCGATCTCGACGTGATCTTCCAGTCCTACCGGCGTGGGCAGAACATCGCGTGGCGGCGCTACATGGCACACGCCACCCGTATCGTGTCCTCGGGCCCGCTGCTTTTGCAGCTGCTGGAGGTGTCCTCGCAACGCATCTTTGAGTACGTCGATCATGTGATCGGTCGCGTCATCGCCGAGGCGCAACGGGAGCGCGAAGAGGTGCTCGGTGGTGCGCTCGCGCGCCGCACCGAAACCGTCCGGCTGATCCTCGACGGCGCCCCGATCGATAGCCGCCGTGCCAGTGAGCGCCTGGCATACGAACTCGCCCGGCGCCACACCGCACTCGTGCTGTGGGCGCCGCCGGCCGGGGAAGTCCAGGGCGCCCTGGAGTCCGCCGCCACCATCCTGGCCCAGGCCGCCGGTGCGCGTCGGCCACTCACCCTCCGGCCG
>PPEA01000670.1 GCA_002967005.1 Mycobacterium talmoniae | reverse complement strand
GCACCCGGCCAGCACCAGCGCGGCACCGATCACCGCCGCCGCGCACGCCCAAATCCGCCGCCGCGGACCCCCGCCACCTCGCCCCATTTGCCACCCTCGTCTCAGGCTTCGCCCAGCGCCCGGGCGCCGCAACCAGCGGATCAAGAATACTGTCCCATCACCACCGCTTTCGGCGGCAATTTCCGACACGAGCGCCGCGTCCGCCCGATCGCTGCTAGGTTTGCCGATGCGGTGCGGCCGCCGTGCCAGGCCTCACGGGAAGCGTTGGAAGCACCGGTCCGTGTCGCCGTCGAGCAGGCCGGAGCGGAACGCCAGGATCCGGGTGAAGCCGGCGGGCACGGTGTTGCCGTTGACGTCGCTGGCGACCAGGCCGTTGGCCAGGATTCCGGAGACGGCCTCATCGAGGTCGCCGGCGGACAGAATCAGGCCCTTGCCCTCGGCGATACCGCTCGGGTCGGCCATCCCGCGCTGCCCCACCCCGGTCAGACACGCGGTGCGCAGACCCGCCATCGCCGACGTGAGCCCCACGCCGCGTTCGCGCTGCAGCGCCAGCGCATAGCGCGACATGACCACCGAGAAGGCGGAGTCGTCGCCTTGCAGCATGACCTTGTTGGCCTCGTTGGCGGACTGGCCCATCTCCTGCAGGGCGGGCAGGTCGATGTTGATGGTGTTGGTGGCCGGGCAGTACGAGGCGGGTGGGCTGGGTTCGGCGTCGGCGCACTTCCCGGCGTCGTAGGACAGCGTGGGCGGCTCCTTGGGCGCGAAGATCCGGTTCATCACGTCCATCAGCGTCGACAGGTTGTCCTTGTCGATGGGGACTTCCCCGGTCTCCACCCGGCCGGTGGATTCCACCCGCAGCGACATGGGCAGGTCGCCGCGGCGTTGTTCGATTTCCTTGAGGTCGATGGCCGCGCAGGCCGGGGTGCCGGTGTCGAAGCCGATCTGAAATGCGCTGACCCGGTCCAAGGCGGTGCCGTGGCCCTCCTTGATCCCCTCTTCCTCCCCCGGCCGCAGCACGTCGTCGCGGATCTGGATGAGCCCGGCCAGCAGGTGGTTGAGGCCGTCGGTGGTGCTCAGGGTGAAGCGCGGCGACTGGCCCTCGGCCACCCAGCGCATGTACACCCCGGCGAAACAATCCGCCTGCTGCTCGGCGACGATGGTCGGGGTCTTTCGGATGTCGACCAGCTTAGACATGTCCTGCAACGCATGCCCGTACTCGTGCGCCAGCACCCCGGTGACCGAGATGTCGCCGTAGTATTTCTGCCCGGTCGGCAGCAGCACGCCGCGATCCCAGGCGATCAGTTTGCATTTGAAGCTGTAGAAGGCGTTGGGCTCCTTGTAGGTCCGGGTGCCGCAGACCTTGGGACTGGACGGATCGGCCGAATCGTAGGAGATGAGTTTCTCGATCGGGGTGAACGTGGTGCCGTTGAGCCCGTCGTAGTTCTGCTGCCAATAGTCTTGGATGTCGTTGACCGACAGCAGCGCCAGCTTGTCGATCTTCCCATTGTCGGTGTGCTCCACCGTGCCGGTGGGTGCCGGAGCGTTGTCGCGCGGCCCGCTGGGGCCCTCGGTCACCGGCAGCCCCCCGACCCGCGCCGGGTTGTAGAGCATCGAGACCGCCTGCCCGTCGACCACCGACCCGCATCCGGCCAGCACCAGCGCCGCGCAGGCACCGATGATCGCCGCCGTCATCGGTGCTCGGGTCCGGCCCCGCCGGTCGCGACCTTGATCCATCTGCCAACCTCGTCTCGGGCGTCGCCAGGCGGCGTGGTTGCCGCAACCAGCGGAACCAGAATACTGTCCCAGCCCCGCGGTTTTTGGGCGGGAATTTCAGGACGCCGGCAGCGGCGCCCGGGCCAGCAGCCAGGCCTCGCCGCCACCCTCCCCGGCGTCCACCAGCTCCAGGTCGGCGAACGCGGCCGGCAGTTCCCCGGCGCTGGCCCGAAACGGCCCGGCCGCGGCGCCGACTTCGCTGAGCGCGCTGATCGCCAGCAGCCCACCGGGCGCCAGCCGCGCGATAATCGCCCGGTCCAGGCGGCGGTCCCGGAACTTGTGGCACAAGATGATGTGCGGCGGGCGGCCCGGGCCGGCAGACCACCGTCGAGATCCACCACGTCCAGGCGGCACCGGTCGCCGACTCCGCTGCGCCGGGCCAGCTTTCGCGCCTGATCGATGGCCACCGGCGACACGTCGACGCCGAGGACGTCCAGCCCGCGGCGGGCCAGCCACACGGCGGCCAGCCCTTGTCCGCAGGCGAGCTCCAGGGCGTGTCCCGCGGTGGGGAACAGGTGTTGGTGGGGCCGGAAAACCGGGGGTGGGCCGATCAGCGTGACCGGTGCCGCTCCGCGGCCGGCGTATTTGTCATCCCAGCGGATGCGGTCCTGGCGGCTCACCCGCCCACCCTACGAGGCGGTCGGGCCGGGTGTAGACGTTCATCGATTCGCCGCGCAGGAACGCCACCAGGGTCAGCCCGGACTGGCTGGCCAGGTCGACGGCCAACGAGGACGGCGCGGACACCGCGGCCAGCAGCGGCACCCCGGCCATGACGGCCTTCTGGGTCAGCTCGAACGACGCCCGACCGCTGACCAGCAGGGCGGTGCCGGCCAGCGGGATCCGGTGGTGTTCCAGCGCCCACCCGATGACCTTGTCGACGGCGTTGTGCCGGCCGATGTCCTCGCGCACCGCCAGCATGGCGCCGTCGGCGGAAAACAGCGCCGCGCCGTGCAGCCCGCCGGTGCTGGCAAAAACCTTCTGCGCGTCCAGCAGCCGGCCCGGCATCACCGCCAGGGTCTCGGCGGCCAGCCGGAACGGATCATCACCCGGGCAGTACCGGCTGGTCAGCAGCACCGCATCCAGCGAGGCCTTGCCGCACACGCCGCACGACGAGGTGGTGTAGAAGTTCCGGGTGACGTCCACGTCGGGGGCCGGGACGTGGGGCGCCAACGTCACGTCCAGCACGTTGTAGGTGTTGATTCCCGCGTCGGTGGCACCCCGGCAGTACTGGACGGCGACGATGTCGTCGCGGCCGGCGATCACCCCCTCGGTCAGCAGGAAGCCTTGCGCCAGTTCGACATCGGAGCCCGGGGTGCGCATGGTGACGGTGATCGGGGTGCCGTTGACCCGGATCTCCAGCGGCTCCTCGACGGCCAGGGTTTCCGGCCGGGTCACGCTGCGTTCAGCGGTCAGGTGCCGGGCCCGCCGCCGGGCGGTCACCCGCCCCATCAGCGCCGCTCCAGCCGGACGACGATCGCCTTGGACACCGGGGTGTTCGATTTGGCGGCGACGTGGTCCAGCGCGACCAGCGCATTGGTCTCCGGGTAGTAGGCGGCGGCGTTGCCGACCGGGGTCTGGTAGGCCACCACCATGAAGTCGGGAGCGCGGCGCTCCTGGGTGCGGCCGTCGCCGTCGGTGAACTCCGACACCAGGTCCACCCGATCGCCGTCGGTCAACCCGAACCGCGCGATGTCGGCGGGGTTCACGAACACCACCCGGCGCCCGCCCTTGACCCCGCGGTAGCGGTCGTCGAGGCCGTAGATGGTGGTGTTGTACTGGTCGTGGCTGCGCAGGGTCTGCAGCACCAGCCGGCCGGGCGGCACCTTCACCCACTGCAGCGGGTTGGTCGCGAAGTTGGCTTTGCCGCTGACGGTGGGGAATTCGCGGGCGTCCCGCGGTGGGTGCGGCAGCTGAAAGCCGTCGGGGGCACGGACTTTGGTGTTGTAGTCGGCGCAACCGGGCACCACCGCGGCGATCGCATCGCGGATGGTGTCGTAGTCGCCGGCGAAGTCTTCCCACGGCACCGGGTGCTCGGGGCCCAGCAGCGCGCGGGCCAGCCCGCAGACGATCGCCACCTCGCTGCGCACCTGGTCGCCGGGCGGGGTGAGCCGGCCGCGGGACAGGTGCACCATGGACATCGAATCCTCCACGGACACCTGTTGTTTGACGCCGTTTTGGATGTCGCGGTCGGTGCGTCCCAGCGACGGCAAGATCAGCGCGGTGCGGCCGTGTACCAGGTGGCTGCGGTTGAGCTTGGTGGACACCTGCACGGTCAGCGCGCAGGTGCGCAGCGCGGCCTCGGTGACCGCGGTATCCGGTGTGGCCGAGGCGAAGTTGCCGCCCATTCCCAGGAAGACTTTGGCGCGACCGTCGCGCATGGCGCGGATCGCGTCGACGGTGTCCAACCCGTGTTCGCGGGGGGTGACGATGCCGAACCGGGCGTCCAGCGCGGCCAGGAACTCCTCGGGCATCTTCTCCCAGATGCCCATGGTGCGGTCGCCCTGGACGTTGGAATGCCCGCGCACCGGGCACAATCCGGCGCCCGGCTTGCCGATCATCCCGCGCATCAGCAGCAGGTTGGTGACCTCGGCGATCGTCGGCACCGCGTGCCGGTGTTGGGTCAGTCCCATCGCCCAGCAGGCCACCGTGCGCTTCGATTCGGCGAGCATCTTTCCGACCCGCTGCAGCTGGTCCTGCTCGATCCCGGTGGCCTCGTAGACCGTGTCGAAATCGACGGCGCGGGTGCGGGTCTCATATTCGGCGAAGTTGGCGCAGTGCCCGGCGATGAAGTCGCGGTCGACGATGGTGCCGGGCGCGCGGTCGTCGGCCTCCAGCAGCAGCCGGCCCAGGCCGGCGAACAACGCCATGTCGCCGCCGAGCCGGATTTGGACGAACTCGTCGGCGATCGGCACCCCGTGCCCGACCACCCCGTGCACCTTCTGCGGATCCTTGAACCGGATCAGCCCGGCCTCCGGCAGCGGGTTGACCGCGATGATCTTCGCGCCGTTGGCCTTGGCCTTCTCCAGCACCGACAGCATCCGGGGATGGTTGGTGCCCGGGTTCTGCCCGGCGATGATGATCAGATCGGCGTGGGTGAGGTCCTCGACGGTCACCGAGCCCTTACCGACGCCGATCGCGTCGACCAGCGCGGTGCCCGACGATTCGTGGCACATGTTGGAGCAGTCCGGCAGGTTGTTGGTGCCGAAACTGCGCACCAGCAGCTGGTAGCAGAACGCGGCCTCGTTGCTGGTGCGCCCGGAGGTGTAGAACACCGCCTCATGCGGACTGTCCAGGGCGCGCAGGTGCTCGACGATCAGCCGGTTGGCGTCGTCCCATTCGATCGGCCGGTAGTGGTCGTCGCCGGGGCGCAACACCATCGGATGGGTGAGCCGGCCCTGCTGGGACAGCCAGTATTCCGGGCGTTCGGTCAACTCCGCGATCGAGTGGCGGGCGAAGAACTCCGGGGTGACGTGGCGGCGGGTGGCTTCTTCGGCGACGGCCTTGGCGCCGTTCTCGCAGAACTCGGCGACCTTGCGGCCACCGTGTTCCTCGGGCCAGGCGCAGCGGGGCAGTCGAACCCGTGCCGCTGATTGAGCCGGGTCAGCGACGCCGCGGTCCGCCACGCCCCCATCGACGTCAGCCCGCGCTGCAGCGACACCAGCACCGCTTTGACGCCGGCGGCTTCCCGCTTGGGGCCGGTGGCCAGCACCGCGTGTTCGTCGTAGCTGGCATCGATGTCGCGATGGCTCACCGCTGCCTCCTCACGACGTGTCCCTGTGGCCACGCGGTCCGCGGCCTTGTCATTGTCCCAAATGCCGGTGGGCGCCACGAGCGGGTGAGCGTCCAGGTGCCCGTGCTTTCGCGGTTGGCCGCGCTGGCCCGGTGGCCGCACCCGGTGCTCGCTCGTCGAGCCTGCGCTGGCGGCACCGAGCCTGCGGTGGCGGCACCGAGTCTGCGTCCACGGCGCCGACCCTGCGCTCAGGCCCAATATCGGCGCGGAAACACGGCCTCACCGCAGTCTCGAGGGCCTCACCGCAGACTCGATGCCGTGAGCGCAGTCTCGAGGGCCTCACCGCAGACTCGATGCCCTACGCGCAGTCTCGACGCCCTCAACGCAGTCTCGACGACACAGACGCAGACTCGACGCCATGGATACAGCCTCGACGCCACAGACACAGGCTCGAAGCCGGCGGCTATCTCCCGAAACCGGCGTCGCGCAGCGCCTGCGCCATCGACCCGGCGGCCGGCGCCGAGTCTCGGCGATCAGCACCCCGACCGGACCGCGGGTTTCTGCGCTCACCGCGCGGCGGCGGGGCCCCGTCGCGACGCCCGCCACGCTTGCCGGCTTTCCCGGGCTGCGGGGTGTCATTCAGCCGCAGGCTCAGCCCGATCCGCTGGCGTTCCACGTCGACGTCGACGACCTTGACCCGCACCACCTGCCCGGATCGGACCACCTCGTGCGGGTCGGAGACAAACCGGTCGGCCATCGCCGACACGTGCACCAGGCCGTCCTGGTGCACGCCGACGTCGACGAACGCGCCGAACGCGGCGACGTTGGTCACCACCCCTTCCAGCACCATGCCCACCTTGAGGTCGGCCACCTTCTCCACGCCGGCCGCGAAGGTGGCGGTGGTGAACGCCGGGCGCGGATCGCGTCCGGGCTTTTCCAATTCGGCGAGGATGTCGGTCACGGTGGGGATACCGAAGCGGTCGTCGGCGAAGTCGCCGGGTTGCAGCGACCGCAGCAACCGCTCATCGCCGATGAGTTCGGCCAGGGTGATACCGGCGCGGTCCAGGATGCGCCGCACCACCGGGTAGGCCTCTGGGTGCACCCCGGAGGTGTCCAGCGGGTCATCGCCGTCCCGGATCCGCAGGAACCCGGCGCATTGTTCGACGCCTTGGGTCCCAGCCGGGGCACCTCCAGCAGTGCCCCGCGGTGGCGGAACGGCCCGGTCTTGTCGCGGTGCGCGACGATGGCCTCGGCCAGCGATTGGGTGACCCCCGAGACCCGCGACAGCAGCGGCACCGACGCCGTGTTCAAGTCGACGCCCACCGCGTTCACCGCGTCCTCGACGACGGCGTCCAGGCTGTGCGCCAGCGTGCCGGGCGCCACGTCGTGCTGGTATTGCCCGACACCGATCGACTTCGGCTCGATCTTCACCAGCTCGGCCAGCGGATCCTGCAGCCGGCGGGCAATCGACACCGCACCGCGCAGGGTCACGTCGAGCTCCGGCAATTCGTGGGCCGCGTAGGCCGACGCCGAATACACCGACGCGCCGGCCTCACTCACCACGGCCTTGGCCGGTGCGGCGGCGCCGGCGGCCCGGATATCGGCGATGAGTTCGGCGGCCAGGGCGTCGGTTTCGCGGGACGCCGTCCCGTTACCGATGGCGATCAGCTCCACGCCGTGCCGCGCGACCAGCGCCGCCAGCGTTGCCTTGGCGGTATCCCACTGCTTCTGCGGCTGATGCGGAAAGATCGCGCAGGTGTCGACGACCTTGCCGGTGCCGTCGACCACGGCCACCTTGACCCCGGTGCGGTAGCCCGGGTCCAGGCCCAGCGTGGTGCGGGCACCGGCCGGCGCGGCCAACAGCAGGTCCTTGAGGTTCTTGGCGAACACCGCCACCGCCTCCTCTTCGGCGCGTTGCCGCAGCCGGATGCGGGCGTCGACCGACGCGGAGAACATCAACCGGGTGCGCCACGCCCACCGCACGGTGTCGGCCAGCCACGCCGTGGCGGCGCCGGGCCCGGTCATGTCGATGCCCAGCGACCGGGCGATCATCGCCTGGTAGCCGTCGTCGGCACCGCCGTCGAAGGTCAGCGCCAGCGCCTCCTCCTTCTCCCCGCGCATGACGGCCAGCACCCGGTGCGACGGCATGCTCTCCAGCGATTCGGTGAACTCGAAGTAGTCGCGGAACTTCTGCGCCGCCGCACTTTTCGCCGCCTCCTCCGACCAGGGCGCGGTCCGCAGCGAGCCGTCGGCCCAGAACTTTTCCCGGACCGCGCGACGAGCTCGGCGTCCTCGGACACCCGTTCGACCAGGATGTGGCGGGCCCCCTCCAGCGCGGCGGCGGTATCGGCGACCGCCTCGCCCAGGAACTGGGCGGCGACCTCCTCGGGAACCACGGTGGGCTCGGCCAGCAGCCGGTCGGCCAACGGCTCCAGACCGGCCTCGCGGGCGATCTGCGCCTTGGTGCGGCGTTTGGGTTTGTAGGGCAGGTAGATGTCCTCGACCCGGGCCTTGGTGTCGGCCGCCAGCAACGCGGTCCGCAACTCGTCGGTGAGCTTGCCCTGCTCCTCGATCGAGGCCAGCACGGTGGCCCGGCGGTCATCGAGTTCGCGCAGGTAGCGCAGCCGTTCCTCCAGGGTCCGCAGCTGGCCGTCGTCGAGGCTGCCGGTGACCTCCTTGCGGTACCGGGCGATGAACGGGACGGTCGCGCCCTCGTCGAGCAGCCGTACGGCGGCCGCGACCTGGGCCTCCCCCACGGCCAGTTCCTCGGCCAGGCGGGCATTTACAGACTTGACGGTTAGGCTCGCTGTCACGCGCAGGGACCCTACCGAATGGGTCTGACCGTACGGAGAATCGCGGAGTTGAGCCCGGCGAGTCTTCGGGTTTTGGCCATCGACACCAGGAAGCAGGCCCATGCAGATCCCGTTCGTCGATGCGGTGTTCCGGGCGTTGGACCGACGCCCGGCCGCGCCGGATCCGGACGTGACCATCGACGAGGTCGACAACCTCGACGAAACCGTCGACGATTTCGCCGACGCCGAACTGCCGTCGACCGACACCGCCCTGCTGCTGCAGAAGATGGAGAACCGGCTGGTTCGGCATCACCTGCGCAACCCGGACGTGCTGAACGGCGAGCAGCTGCGCCGGCTGCGCTACGTGCTCAACTTCGCGCGGCTCGCCGACTTCGAGCCGGGGGGCGGCGGGCCCGGGCG
>PPEA01000067.1 GCA_002967005.1 Mycobacterium talmoniae | reverse complement strand
CGTGCTCCTCGGCCACGGCCACCCCGAACAGCCCCAACGACGCCAGGCCGTCGAAAACCGGCCGCCACGCCTCGCTCTTGCCCTGCTCAACGTCGCGAACCGCCGCGGTCGCGCCGGAGCCCGCCGCCCAGTCGCGCACCAGTTCGCGCGCCGCGAACTGCTCGTCCGTGATGGTCGTTGACACCCTGGAAACCTCCGGACTCCTACGCTTTGACGGGAGAAGGGCACGCGTGCCCACTAGAACGTGTTCTAATAGTGCCAGTGATCGACCGTCAAGTCGACCGCCATCGCAGCAGGACACGCGGGGTTCTCGGCGCTGCGGAGACGAGAAAGTCGCGCTTGCCATGCGTATCGTTGCCCACGGGTACGTAACGAAGAAGGAGTTTCCTGCCGATGTCCTCGCCAGCGCACACCAACTCAGGCCGGGCTTCGGGCGCGCAGCCACGGGAGGTCTCCAACGTGGCCGCGCTCGCCGAGTCCGAGCTCGGGTCGGAGGCGCAGCGGGAGCGCCGCAAGCGCATCCTGGACGCGACGATGGCCATCGCGTCCAAGGGCGGCTACGAAGCGGTGCAGATGCGCGCGGTGGCCGACCGCGCCGACGTGGCGGTCGGCACCCTGTACCGGTATTTCCCGTCCAAGGTGCATCTGCTGGTGTCGGCGTTGGGCCGCGAGTTCGAACGCATCGACGCCAAAACCGATCGGTCCACGTTGACCGGGGGCACCCCGTATCAGCGGCTGAACGTGATGGTCAGCAAGCTCAACCGGGCCATGCAGCGCAATCCGCTGCTGACCGAGGCGATGACCCGTGCCTACGTGTTCGCCGACGCGTCGGCGGCCGGCGAGGTCGACCACGTCGAGAAGATCATTGATTCGATGTTTGCCCGGTCGATGAGCGACGGCGAACCGACCGAGGACCAGTACCACATTGCCCGGGTGATCTCCGATGTCTGGTTGTCCAATCTGCTGGCCTGGTTGACCCGGCGGGCGTCGGCGACCGACGTCAGCAAGCGGCTGGACCTGGCGGTGCGGCTGTTGATCGGCAACGAGACGCCGCCGACGGACTGACACCGGCCGTAAGCTGTCCACCGTGACCTGGGTGGACCTCAACGCCGATCTCGGGGAGGGTTTCGGTGTCTGGCGCCTCGGCGACGACGAGGCCATGCTGGGCATCGTCACCAGCGCCAACGTGGCGTGCGGCTTCCACGCCGGCGACCCGGCCGGGCCGCCTGCGGGTCTGTCAGGCCGCCGCC
>PPEA01000669.1 GCA_002967005.1 Mycobacterium talmoniae | reverse complement strand
GTTCGGCCAGCCCCCGGTACACCGCGCCGGTCCGGCGCTGCAGCCCGTCATCGCGTTCGTAGCTGTCCCGGGCGCGCAGCGCGTCCTGGCTTTCGCGGTGCTTCGCCCGCTGCCCGGCAAGTTCGGGCGAGACGTCGAGCAGCACCTGCCAGTCGGGGCTGGGCAACTCGAGGCGCTGGTATTCGAGCCGACGCACCCACTCCACCACCGCGCCGTCGGCGTCCTGATGCAGCCGCGCGGCGCTGTAGGCGGCGTTGGAGGCCACGTAGCGGTCCAGGATCACCACGTCATGGTCACCCTGCAGGCCGGCGATCTGTTCCCGGGCCGCGGCCCGGTCCAGCGCGAACAGCATCGCCATGCCGTACACCGAGGCGGCCAGGTCGCCGTGCTCGCCGTGCAGGGCTTCGGCGGCGACGTCGGCGGTCACCGAGGCCCCGTAGCGCGGGAACGCCAACGTCGCGACCGAGTGCCCGCCGGCCCGCCACGCCGCGGCCAGCCCGTCGGACAGGGTGCGTTTGCCGGCGCCGTCGACGCCCTCGATCGCGATCAGCACGGGCCTGTGCCCGCCGAGATCGACATTTCCGCGCGGTCTACTCGCACTTCTTCACGCTAACGTCGATCTCGGCGGCAAAACCGCGGCTCAGTAGCGGTAGTGGTCGGCCTTGTACGGGCCCTCGACGTCGACGCCGATGTATTCGGCCTGGTCCTTGGTCAGCTTGGTCAGCGTGCCGCCGAGCGCGGTGACGTGGATGCGGGCCACCTTCTCGTCGAGGTGCTTGGGCAGCCGGTACACCTCGTTGTCGTATTCGTCGTTTTTGGTCCACAGCTCGATCTGGGCGATCACCTGGTTGGAGAAGCTGTTGCTCATCACGAACGACGGGTGCCCGGTGGCGTTGCCCAGGTTGAGCAGCCGGCCCTCGCTCAGCACGATGATCGACTTGCCGGTGTCGCCGAAGGTCCACTGGTCGACCTGCGGCTTGATGGTGTCGCGGGTGGCCCCGGATTTCTCCAGCCGGGCCATCTGAATCTCGTTGTCGAAGTGGCCGATGTTGCCCAGGATGGCCTGGTCCTTCATCGCCTTCATGTGCTCGAGGGTGATGATGTCCTTGTTGCCGGTGGTGGTGACGACGATGTCGGCCTCCTCGATGGCCTGCTCGACGGTCTTGACGTCGTAGCCGTCCATCAGGGCCTGCAGGGCGTTGATCGGGTCGATCTCGGTGACGGTGACCCGGGCGCCCTGGCCGGCCAGCGATTCCGCGCAGCCCTTGCCGACGTCACCGTAGCCGCAGACCAGCGCCTTCTTGCCGCCGATCAGCACGTCGGTGCCGCGGTTGATGCCGTCGATCAGCGAGTGCCGACAGCCGTACTTGTTGTCGAACTTGGACTTGGTCACCGAGTCGTTGACGTTGATGGCCGGGAAGCTGAGCTCGCCGGCGGCGGCGAACTGGTACAGCCGCAGCACCCCGGTGGTGGTCTCCTCGGTGACGCCGCGCACCGACTCGGAGATCGTCGTCCACTTGGTCTTGTCGGTTTCGAACCGCTCCCGCAGCCGGCCCAGGAAGATCTTCCACTCTTCGGGGTCGTCGTCCTCGGCGGGCGGCACCACGCCGGCCTTCTCGTACTGCGCGCCGCGCAGCACCATCATGGTGGCGTCGCCGCCGTCGTCGAGGATCATGTTGGCCGGCTCGCCCTCCCAGGTCAGCGCCTGCTCGGCCGCCCACCAGTACTCCTCGAGGGTCTCGCCCTTCCAGGCGAACACGGCAGTGCCCTTGGGCTCCTCGGGGGTGCCGTGCGGGCCGACGACGACCGCGGCGGCGGCGTGGTCCTGGGTGGAGAAGATGTTGCACGACGCCCACCGGACCTCGGCACCGAGGCTGACCAGCGTCTCGATCAGCACCGCGGTCTGCACGGTCATGTGCAGCGAACCCGAGATGCGGGCGCCCTTGAGCGGGGCGACGTCGGCGTACTCACGCCGCAGCGACATCAGACCCGGCATCTCGTGTTCGGCCAGCCGGATCTCCTTGCGCCCGAACTCGGCCAGCGACAGGTCGGCGACCTTGTACTCGATGCCGTTGCGGTTGTCCGCGGTCAATGTCATAGGGGCCCCTTCGTCGCGTCAACTAGTTAGCTCGCATATACATTAGTCGCGGTGCAGCCCCGGCGCGACTGCCGGGTGAGTCGGCGTCGATCGGCCTAGGGCCCGGCGTCTTCGCGGGCCCACTCGTCCACGTCGTCGCGCAGCGATCCGTAGCGTTCGGCGGCCGGGGTGAACAGTCGCGCCAAATCGGCCGCGACGTCGTGGTCGGCCTCCGGCGGCATCGACACATAACTCATCGCCAGCCGCACGATCGCCCGCGCCAGGATGCCGGCGTCGTCCTCGCTGGCCTGCAACCAGCTGTGCATGAACGTCGCCGTCAGCCGGTCCGAGGCGCGGGTGATGATCGGGCCGCTGTCGGTGGTGATGATCTGCAGCAGATCGGGTTTGGCGACCCCGGTCAGCAGCGAGATCACCAGCGGGTCGGCCGCCGACTCGGTGAAAAACGCCCGGAAACCCTCCAGGAATGCGGCGTACACGTCGCCGACATTGTTGTAAATGGCGGTATCCACCGCGTCGACCAACCGATCGGCCAGCCGCAGCGCGTAGCCCTGCGCCAGGCCCTGCCGGGACCCGAACTCGTTGTAGATGGTTTGTCGGCTGATCCCGGCGGCGCGGGCCACATCGGCCAGCGTGATCGCCGACCAGTCGCGGGTGAGCAGCAGGTCGCGCATGGCGTCCAGCACCGAGTCGCGCAGCAACGCCCGGGACGCCTCCGCGTACGGCACGCGTGCCGGCTTGCTGGGATCGTCTGCCCGGGTCACATGCGCGACACTAGCCGCTGTGGCGCCGATGGGGCTCACGGCCGGGCGACTTCGACCATCTCGAAGTCGGATTTGGCGGCGCCGCAGTCCGGGCAGCTCCAGTCCTCGGGGATGTCGTCCCAGCGGGTGCCCGGGGCGATGCCGTCTTCGGGCCAGCCCTTGGCCTCGTCGTATTCGAAGCCGCACTGCACGCAGACGAACAGCTTGTAGTCGGTCATTTCGCTACCTCCATCGGGTCGAAGTCGAGCTTCTCCCGGACCGCGCAGTCCGGGCAGCACCAGTCGTCGGGAATCTGGTGCCAGGGGGTGCCGGCCGGAAAGCCCTCGCGCGGGGCGCCGGTGGCCTCGTCGTAGACGTAGCCGCAGCCCGGGCAGCGGTAGGCGGCCATCAGGCCGCCACCTGGTAGCGGGCCAGCACCTTGGTGCGCAGCCGTGGCTGGATGTTGGCGCGGGTGATGTCGCCGTCGTAGTGCGCCAGCACCCGGTGATCCATCAGCCGCCGCCACAACGGCGGCAGGTAGGTCAACCCGATCAGCGACGCGTAGCCGCTGGGCAGGTTCGGCGCGCCGTCCATGCTGCGCAGCGTCTGGTAGCGCCGGGTCGGGTTGGCGTGGTGGTCGCTGTGCCGCTGCAGGTGGTACAGGAACAGGTTGGTCACCAGGTGATCGGAGTTCCAGCTGTGCGCCGGCGTGCACCGCTCATAGCGACCGTTGGGCAGCTTTTGCCGCAGCAGTCCGTAGTGCTCGAGATAGTTCACCGATTCCAGCAGGCTAAAGCCGTAGACCGCCTGGATGATCACGAACGGGATCAGCGCGGGCCCGAAGACCGCGATCAGCACGCCCCACAACACCACCGACATCAGCCAGGCGGTGAGCACGTCATTGCTCAGGTGCCAGGGGCTCTTGTCCAACCGGCGCATCCGGGCCGCCTCCAGCCGCCACGCCGAGCGCAGGCTGCCGGCGACGCTGCGCGGGAAGAACTCCCAGAACGTCTCGCCGAACCGCGACGATGCCGGGTCTTCGGGGGTGGCTACCCGCACGTGGTGGCCGCGGTTGTGCTCGATGTAGAAGTGCCCGTAGCAGGTCTGGGCCAGGGTGATCTTGGCCAGCCAGCGCTCCAACTCTTCCTTCTTGTGGCCCATCTCGTGGGCGGTGTTGATGCCGATCCCGCCCAGTGCGCCCACCGAGAGCGCCAACCCGATCTTGGCCGGCCAACTGAGCGACCCCTCGACGCCCAGCCAGCTCAGGTCCGACGCGGTGAACAGGTAGGCGCCCAGGATCACGCTGGCGTACTGGAACGGGATGTAGATGTAGGTGCAGTAGCGGTAGTAGCGGTCGTTCTCCAGCCGCGCCATCACCTCATCGGGGGCGTTCTGACCGTCCGGCCCGAAGCGCAGGTCCAGCAGCGGCAGCAGCACGTACACCAGGAACGGACCGATCCAGAACAGCGCTTGGGACGCCGTGTGCCACCCGGCCCGGTTCATCGCCCACACGATGGGCAGCACCACGAACAGCGCCGTCGGGGCGACCAGCCCCAGCAGCCATAGGTAGCGCTTCTTGTCCCGCCACGCCACCGCCTCGGTGGCTGGTTGGGTGCTCATCCTCGCCGAACCTCCTCGTGAGTTGTGACTTCCACCACGTGAGGTTGGACGTTACCCCGAGTTACGTCCGTTGTCTAGACAAAGGACGATGGTTTGTAAAACAAATGTGCTTAGGGCACCTTCATGTCCTCCGCGTCCTCGGTGGGCGCCGCCTCCCGGCGCGCCAGCACCGAGTGCCGGTAGCCGTAGCCGAGGTAGATCGCGACGCCGAGGACCATCCAGACGCCGAACCGGATCCAGGTGACCGCGGTCAGGTTCACCATCAGCCACAGGCACGCGCAGATCGACGCGATCGGCAGCACCGGCACCCACGGCGCCCGGAACCCGCGGGGCAGGTCGGGCCGGGTGCGGCGCAAGACGACCACCCCGGCCGACACCAGCACGAACGCGAACAGGGTGCCGACGTTGACCATTTCCTCGAGCTTGCCCATCGGGAAGGCCGAGGCGGTGACCGCGACCAGCACCGCCACCAGCACGGTGATCCGCACCGGGGTGCCGTGCGCACCGGTGCGGGCCAACCGCCGCGGCAACAGCCCGTCGCGGGCCATCGCGAACAGCACCCGGCACTGGCCCAGCATCAGCACCATCACCACCGTGGTCAGCCCGGCCAGCGCGCCGACCGAGATGACCGTGGACGCCCAGTGCACCCCGTTGGCCAGGAACGCGGTGGCCAGGTTCGCGTGGGTGCCGTCGGGGGCGTCCCGCAGCGCGGTGTAGGGCACCATGCCGGACAGCACCACCGAGACCGCGACGTAGAGCACGGTCACGATCGCCAGCGTGGCCAGGATGCCGCGCGGCACGTCACGCTGCGGGTTGCGGGTCTCCTCGGCCATGGTGGCGACCACGTCGAAGCCGATGAACGCGAAGAACACGATCGCCGCCCCGGCCAACACCCCGTAGCCGCCGTAATGGCTCGATGTCGCCCCGGTCAGCAGCGACAGCACCGACTGGTCCACCCCGGTGCCGGCGTGGTCGGCCTGCGACGGCGGGATGAACGGGGTGTAGTTGGCGGCTTTGATGAAAAACGCGCCGACGACCACCACCAGCAGCACCACCGCGACCTTGATCGCGGTGACCGCGGCGGAAAACCGGGACGACAGTTTGGTGCCCAGCGCCAGCAGGGTGGCGACCAGGGTAACGATCAGCAGGGCGCCCCAGTCCAGGTGGACGGCGCCGAGTGTGACGGTGCCGCCTGCGAAGCCGACCAGCGTGCCCAGGTAGGTGGACCAGCCCTTGGCCACCACCGCGGCCCCGATCGCCAACTCCAGCACCACATTCCAGCCGATGATCCAGGCCAGACCCTCGCCGAAGGTGGCGTAGGAGAAGGTGTAGGCGCTGCCGGCCACCGGCAGCGTGGAGGAGAACTCCGCGTAGCACACCGCGGCCAGCCCGCAGGTGATCGCGGCGATCACGAACGAGATCCAGATGGCCGGGCCGGTGATGTTGCCCGCGGTCGAGGCGGTGACGGTGAAGATGCCGGCCCCGATGACCACCGACACCCCGAAGACGGTCAGATCCCACCAGGTGAGGTCCTTGCGTAACCGGGTGCCCGGTTCGTCGGTGTCGGCGATCGACTGCTCCACCGACTTGATCCGCCATCGACCCGCCATCTGCGCGCCCCCTTGCCGTGCCTGCTTTCGCGGCAATGTACCGGTCGGCGCGCGGGGGCGGCGGCTCGCGGCGAGATTGCAGCCACGCAGGGACCCACTCGCACTTGTCCTGCGGCGTTGCAATCTCGAGGCGCGGCGGCGACCACCGGATCACATTCGCCGACGCCCAACGGCATTGGCCGCTACTTGGCCAGGGCCTTGTCCAGGTCGGGCTCCAGGTAGATGACCCGAGCCGCCGGGACGGCGGCGCGCACCCGCACCTCGGCGGCGTCAATGGTGGCCGCGACGGTGGCCAGATCCACCTGCGGCGCCAACGCGATCTTGGCCGCCACCAGCAGCTCGTCCGGACCCAGGTACTGGGTGCGGATATGGATGAGTCGTTCCACGTGGTCGGTGGCTTCCAACGCCGCCCGGATGGCCCGATCCTCCTCGGCGGTGGCGCCCTCACCGATCAGCAGGCTGTGCATCTCGACCATCAAGATGACCGCGACCACCCCCAGCAGCGCCCCGATGGCGACGGTGCCGACCCCGTCCCACACCGGGTCGCCGGTCAGCACCGTCAACCCGACACCGGCCAACGCGAACACCAGCCCGACCAGTGCGGCGGTGTCCTCCAGCAGCACCACCGGCAGCTCGGGGCTGCGGGAGTTACGGATGAACCGCCACCACGACTCGTCGCCCTTCAGCGGTCGCGACTCGACCATCGCCGTGCGAAAACTGAAGGCCTCCAAGCTGATTGCCACCAGCAGAATCGCCAGCGCAACGATCGGCGCACTGAGCTGCTCGGGGTGGATGATCTTGTGGTAGCCCTCGACCAGGGCGAACACCGACCCCAGGGTGAACAGCACCAGCGCCACCACGAACGACCAGAAGTAGCGGCTGCGGCCGTACCCGAACGGGTGCAGCCGGTCCGCGCCGCGCTGGGCCACCCGCTGCCCGAACAGCAGCAGCGCCTGGTTGGAGGTGTCGGCCACCGAGTGCACGGCCTCGGCCAGCATCGAGGAGCTGCCGGTGATCAGGTAGCCGATGAACTTGGCGGCGGCGATCCCGGCGTTGGCCGCCAACGCCGCCAGGATCGCCCGGGTGCGCCGCCGGCGCTCACAGCCCGACCGTGGCGCGGACAGCGTGCTGGGCCGCGCCGCGACCAACCGGATCGGCCCGTCGTCGGCGCCGACCCAGGCCGCCATCCCGCGGTGCAGCGTCAACGCCCCGGACTTGCCGTGCACCGTCGCCGACCCCTCGGTGCACAGCAGGATCTGCGGCCCGTCATGGCGGCACGGCGCATCCACCTCGTGACCGAGGTGGTCGCCGTCGAGGCTCAGCATCGACACCGCGAACTCCTCGGCGGGGGTGTCGTAGCTGCGCTCCAGCCCGTCGCAGTAGGTCGCCGGGCGCAGCGCGTCCTCGGTGGTGGGGGTGAAGTCCAGCACCCGCAACAGCTCCGGCACGTCGACGTGTTTGGGGGTCAACCCGCCGCGCAGCACGTTGTCGGAGTTGGCCATCACCTCGAGCCCGATGCCGCGCAGGTAGGTGTGCAGGTTGCCGGCCGGCAGGAACAGCGCCTCGCCGGGGGCCAGGTTGATCCGGTTGAGCAGCAACGCCGCCAACACGCCGGCGTCGCCCGGGTAGCGCTCCCCCAGCTCCAGCACCGTCTTGGCTTCGGCCGCGAATTCCGTTGCCCCGGAACTGACATAGTGGATGGCGCCGTCGAGCACCGCGGGCACCAGCACGTCGAGGTCGGGCTGCGGGGCGGTGATCCAGGTGGTGAACAGCGCGCGCAGCCCGTCGGCGTCGGACTGGCCGTGCAGCAGGTCGATGAACGGGTCCAGGTCCGAGACCGCCAGGGCCTGCAGCAGCTCGACGGTGCGCGCCGCCGGACGGAATCCGGCCAGCGCCTCGAACGGCTGCAGCGCCACCAGCAGCTCGGGTTTGTGGCTGCTGTCGCGGTAGTTGCGGATCGGGGAGGTGATCGGCACACCGAGCCGCTCCTCGCGCTCGAAGCCCTCCACCGCCTGCGCGGCGCTGGGATGGGCCTGCAACGACAGCGGCTCGTCGGCGGCCAGCACCTTCATCAAAAACGGCAGCGCATCGCCGAACCGCGCCCGGGCCACCGCCCCCAGCTGTCCCTCCGGGTCGGCGGCCAGCCCGTCCAGCAGCGAGACTTCCCCGTCGGCGGTGTGCAGCCAGGCCGGATCACCGGGATGCGCGCCCAGCCACAGCTCGGCTTCGGGATGGGTGGTCGGCACCGCGCGCCCGGTGAATTCGGCAATGGCGGTCCGCGATCCCCAGGCGTAGGTCCGTATCGCTCCGCGTAGCAGTTCCACTGTTCTGGTATTCCCCGTTATCCCCGCATCAGCCGCACGTACACGGCGGCCATCTCTAGCCGAACGGCTAATACTGCCAGCTGCAGCTCGGCGCGCCCCACACCCCCTGACGCTAGTGGCGCATCGGGGGCGTCCTGGACTCCGACCAGGTCGACGTCGGTCCGCCCGCCGATTCGTGCGGCCACCACCGGGCGCTCGGCGGCCAAGGTCAGCGCCAGCACCCGCAGCCGATCGGCCACCGGCCCATCGATCTGCTCGTCGTGAAACAGGTCGGCGTCGCCGCCGGCGTGCTGGGCGTGCAACGCCACCAGCGCATCGGCCAACCCGGTGGCCGCCGCCACGGTGTCGGCGGTCCGCAGCAGGATCATCGACGCGTGCCGGGCCAACGCCAGCGTCGCCGCGCAGTCCCCGGCCAGCGCGACC
>PPEA01000668.1 GCA_002967005.1 Mycobacterium talmoniae | reverse complement strand
ATGTGGCAAAGCCACCTGGCGATGCTGCTGACCTTCACCGGCTCGGCCGCCGGCGAGGACGACGTCATCCGGCGGGCCGCCGACGTCGACGCCCCGCCGGTGGCGGAGTTGATCGGCCGCGCCCTGGATCACGGCGACGAACACGTCATCAAGTTCACCGAGGCGGCGCTGCGTGAGCACGCGCTGCGACCGGATGCGCGGTTCCTGCCGGCCATCCTCGCCGCCCAGCAACGGATCCCGCGCCCCGCTAAACCGGTGCGCGATTTTGTCGGCGGGGCGCGGGCGCCGCGGCGCCTGCTCTACGCTTACGCCATGACCGATCAGGACCGCGCCGTCGCGCGCCGCGAGATCACCGACGCCCTGCTCAAAGCGCTGGAGCGCCGCCACGAGGTGCTCGACGTGATTGTCGACGCCGAGGATCGGCCCGCCGCGGTTGACGCGATCGCCGCCCTGCTCGACACCTCACGGCTGGGCTGTGAAGCCGTGATGGGGATGTCCTTCGATCAGCTCACCAAGGACTCCCGCCGCAGGATCGCCGACGAGCTGGACGACCTGAACAAGCAGTTGACCTTCACCCGCACCGAGCGGCCGGCCAGCGTGGCCGACGCGCTGGAGTTGCGGGTGTTCGCCGGGGACGCCGACCGCGACATCTTCGCGGTGCGTACCGCCGAGATCGGGTTCCGCGGCGACGGATCCGGGCAGCCCGCCGGCGACCTCGACGACGAGATCCGCGCGGCGCTGGCCCGGGTGGACGACGAGGAAGCCGCCTGGTTCGTCGCCGTCGACGACACCGAAAAGGTCGGCATGGTGTTCGGTGAGCTCGCCCACGGCGAGGTGAACGTGCGGATCTGGATCCATCCCGAGCACCGCAAGAAGGGCTACGGCACCGCCGCGCTGCGCAAGGCCCGCTCGGAGCTGGCCGCCTATTTCCCGGGTGTGCCGCTGGTGGTGCGGGCCCCCGGCGCCCGGCCCAGCTAACCCCGGCGCCGCCTGCCCAGGGGTATTCTGGACAACAGCCGCGATATCTGGATTCGCGGTCGGCGGATGAGGCTCCGCCACCCTTTGCGTCGCTCGGCGCTGATGGCTTCTGCTAACAGCATCTGTTTGGAGACGCGTGTCTCCCAGGCGGAAGGGGTCGCCATGGGTACTGCGATTGAAGTGGAAGGATTGACCAAGTCCTTCGGGTCCGCGCGGATCTGGGAGGACGTCACCCTGGAAATCCCGGCGGGCGAGGTCAGTGTGCTGCTGGGTCCGTCGGGTACCGGCAAAACCGTGTTCCTGAAAGCCCTGATAGGTCTGATACATCCGGAGCGCGGCTCGATCATCGTCAACGGAACCGACATCACCAAATGCTCGGGCAAGGAGCTCTACGAGATCCGCACCCTGTTCGGGGTGATGTTTCAAGACGGCGCGCTGTTCGGGTCGATGGACCTGTTCGACAACACCGCATTCCCGCTGCGCGAGCACACCAAGGAGAAAGAAAGCGAGATCCGTGACATTGTCATGGACAAGCTGAAGGTGGTTGGGCTCGGTGGCGACGAGAAGAAGTTCCCCGGTGAGATCTCCGGTGGTATGCGCAAGCGCGCGAGCCTTGCCCGTGCGCTGGTGCTCGACCCGCAGATCATCCTGTGCGACGAGCCGGACTCGGGTCTGGACCCGGTGCGTACCGCGTATTTGAGCCAGTTGCTGATCGACGTCAACGCCCAGATCGACGCCACCATATTCATCGTGACGCACAACATCAACATCGCCCGCACCGTGCCGGACAACATGGGCATGTTGTTCCGCAAGCAGTTGGTGATGTTCGGGCCGCGCGAGGTGCTGTTGACCAGTGACGAGCCGGTGGTCAAGCAGTTCCTCAACGGCCGGCGGATCGGGCCGATCGGCATGTCGGAGGAAAAGGACCAGGCCACCATGGCCGAGGAGCAGGCCATGCTCGATGCCGGTCAGCACCACGGCGGTGTCGAAGAGATCGAATTTGTGCCGCCGCAGCTCACCGCCACACCGGGGTTGCCGGAGCGCAAAGCGGTCGAACGGCGACGGGCCCGGGTGCGTCAGATCCTGGACACGCTCCCGAAAAACGCGCGGGAGGCGATCCTCGATGATCTGGAGGGCATCCACAGATACCACCCCGGCGAGTTCGCCGGCTCGGTGAGCGGTTAACCGGGCCGTTTTGGTGTTCCCCTATTCCCGATGACGGGGAGGAGGCGATCATGGGAGATACGCATCATGATCCGTCGGATCATTCCCGGACCACACAACCGCACGCCGGGATCACGATGAAGGACAATTTGTTGTGGCCCGGGGTTGATCCTGTTGGCCGTAGCGTTATCCGCGATGGTCAGCACGGCGGTGGTGGCTGCCTATCGGCACTATGAATGGCTCGGCGCGACGGTCCTTATCGCCGTGCTCGGAACGGTTGCCGGAGCGCTATGGTTCGTCGTGGAGTTTCGCCGCGTGACCCACATGGATGAGCAGTGGGCACGCGCGCACCGTGATAGTCAGCTCGGGCAGCGCGCTGCCTGAACTGAAAGGCGGTTGGCGTGCAGTGGATTTACCAGCTGAACCACGCCCGCGTGGTGCGGGGCGAGAAGGTGATCCTCGACGACGTCACGTTGTCGTTTCTGCCGGGCGCCAAGGTCGGCGTTGTCGGCCCCAACGGTGCGGGGAAATCGACCCTGCTGCGCGTGATGGCCGGGCTGGAGGTGCCGTCGAATGGGGATGCGCGACCCGCACCGGACAGCACTGTTGGGCTGCTACCACAGGAACCGATGCTGGACGACACCACAACGGTGCTCGGCAACGTGCGCGGCGGCGTTGCCGACATCGACGAACTGCTTGCCCGCTACGCCGAGATCACCGATCAGCTGACCGACGACTGTAACGATGAGCTGATGGCCGAAGTGGGTTCGCTGCTCGAGCAGTTGGACCATCGCGACGCCTGGGATCTCGACGTGCGTCTCGAGCAGGCCATGGATGCGCTGCGCTGCCCGCCACCCGATGCGCAGGTATCCGGTCTGTCCGGCGGCGAACGGCGCCGGGTGGCGTTGTGCCAATTGCTGCTGCAGCGGCCCGATCTGTTGCTGCTGGACGAGCCGACCAACCATCTTGATGCCGAGAGCGTGCAATGGCTGGAACAACATCTGGCCGGCTATCCGGGCACGGTTGTCGCGGTCACCCACGACCGGTATTTCTTGGACAATGTCGCGCAATGGATCCTGGAGCTCGACCGCGGACACGCCTACCCGTATCAGGGCAACTACACCACCTATCTCGATACCAAGGCCGCTCGCCTGCAGGTCGAAGGCCGCAAGGACGCCAAGCGGTTACGGCACCTACAGCGGGAACTGGAATGGGTGCGTTCCGGGGCCAAGGCCCGCCAAGCCAAAAGCGGTGCCCGACTGCGCCGTTACGACGATATGGCGGCGGCCGCGGCGCAAACCCGCCGGCTCGACTTCGACGAGATCCACATCCCGCCGGGACCGCGACTGGGCAGTGTGGTGATCGAGGCCGAACATCTGAGCAAGACCGTAGGTGATCGCGAACTGTTCACAAATCTGTCGTTCTCGCTGCCGCGCAACGGAATCGTGGGCATCATCGGGCCCAACGGGGTCGGCAAAACGACCCTGTTTCAGATGCTCACCGGCAACCAGGAACCCGATCAGGGAACGATCAAACTCGGCGACAGCGTGCGGATCGCCTACGTGGATCAGAACCGCACCCGCATCGACCCCGACCGCACGGCCTGGCAGGTGGTTTCCGGTGGCCAGGACGTGCTACACATCGGGGTGGTGGAAGTATCGTCGCGCGCGTACCTGGCCGCCTTCGGTTTCAAGGGCGCCGATCAGCAGAAACCGGCCCGGCTGTTCTCCGGAGGAGAACGTAACCGGCTCAACCTCGCCCTCACCCTGAAATTGGGCGGCAACGTGCTGCTGTTGGACGAGCCAACCAACGATCTCGACACCGAAACCCTCGCATCGTTGGAGAACGCGATCGGTGAGTTCCCCGGCTGCGTGGTGGTCACCGCGCACGACCGCTGGTTCCTCGACCGGATCGCCACCCATATCCTGGCTTGGGAAGGTACCGACACCGACCCCGCGCAGTGGTATTGGTTCGAGGGCAACTTCGCCGGCTACGAGCAGAACAAGATCGCTCGCCTTGGCGTCGAAGCCGTTCGCCCGCACCGGGTGTTGCACCGTCGGCTCACCCGAGAGTGAACTACTCCGGTGGGGTGCGGGCACCGAGGCCAAGCGTGCTCACCTGGTGGGAACAGCATGGCCAGAAACCTGGACCGCATGCTATCCGATGATCAGTATGGGACGCCGATCTTGCGCCACTCGTGCCCGCCGGTGCCGGGCTCTTGGGGCTGTTTGGCCACCCGGCTGCGGATGACAATGTAGGGCCGCCACAGATACCACAACGGAAAACTCCAGGCGTGGACCAGTCGGCTAAACGGCCACACGATGAAGATCGCCCACGCCGCCACCGCATGCACCTGATACATCAGCGGGGCGCCCACGATCGCTTTGACGTTGGGGTGCAAGGCGAACAGGCTGCGGAACCAGACCCCGACGGTGTTGCGGTACTCGTAATGCGTCAGGTCTTCGATCCCGATCGTCAGATATATGCCGAGGATCACGATGATGGCCAGCAGGGTCAGCGCCAGGTAGTCCACCGCGCTGGTGGTGGCCCGAACCCGCGGCACCGCGCTGCGCCGGATGGTGAGCAAGGCGCCCCCGATCAGTACCCCGATCGCCGCGGCTGTCCCGGCCACCGCGGAGACGTCCTGATAGAAGGTCTCGTGGATACCGAGCCAGTCGGTGACCGCTTTCGGCACCAGAATGCCCAATGCGTGCCCGGCGATGGCGGCGAAGGCCGAATAGTGGAACAGCGGGGCGCCCCACTTGAGCAGCCGCTGCTCCTGCAGTTGGGTGGAGCGGCTGGTCCAGCCGAATTGGTCGTAGCGCCACCGCCAGATGTGGCCCACCACGAACACCACCAGCGCGATGTAGGGCAGGGTCACCCACCACCAGATGTTCCATGTGGTCATTTGTGCCATGGGTCGCCTCCCGACTTCCACGCTGATTGACCTGGCTCAGCTCGCAATCGCCGACCTTGGTGGTTCACCGGTTGGTCGTGTCATTGGTGCTGGAAATGTCGAGAAGCCGTTTCTACCTGCTGATCCGCGACTTGCCCTGGCGCGCCGATCCCGAAGACCCGCCGGAACGAGTCCTCGCCGTGGCTGGTGGGCTTGGGCTCGCCGGGACGCAGTCGGAAGGTGCGCGCCCCGTCGGGGCGACGCTCGGCGCGCAGGAACAAACTGGCCGGGTCCCGCCGAGTGTGCATGCTGTGCGCCAGGTCGTACAGGTGGGTGACGAAGACGACTTTGATACCGCATTCCACCATGGCACGCGTAACGTCCCGGGCAATCTGTGACCCTTCGCGTTCGTTGGTGGAGGCGAAGGACTCGTTACACAGCAGCAACGACCCCGACCCGATGAAGTCGGCGATCTCACTTATCCGGGCCAGTTCCTCGTCGAGCTTGCCGTGCGCCATGGTGGTGTCTTCCTCCCGCTTGAAATGAGTGAAGACCGCGTCGCGGACATCGGCGCTAAACGATTCCGCAGCGACGAACATGCCGGCCTGCATCATCACCTGTGCCGCGCCGACGCTGCGCAAAAACGTCGACTTGCCGCCCTCGTTGGCGCCGGTGACCATGATCAGCGACTTGCCGTCGGCGTCGACGTCGTTGCCGACGATTTCGTTGTCGGTGGCCAGACACAGCCCCACATCGCGCAGGCCGCGACATCCAAACCGGGGGTGCCCAGCCGGGGTCGGGACCGGAAAGCAGGTCGGGACACCGGAGTCGGTGAGCCGATCATGCAGGTTCGCGCACCCCAGATAGAACGCCAGCTCGGTGCGCAACCGCTCAAAGAACCCCTGCACGTGGTCCGCGGATTGGGTGACAATGTTGGCGACGTCGTTGAGGGCGTGTCCCGCGAGCTCGGCCAGCGCCTGGGCGCCGGTCTCATCGCGCTCATCAAGGGTGAACCCATAGCCGTCGTGGCCGCCGGTCAGCTTGTCCCACCAGCTGCGGTGCGGTGGCTGGTGCAGTATGTGGCGTTGGCCCTTGTTGCCCAATCCGAGTTGGGCCGAAAGCAGTACGCCGCGCGGCAGCTGCAATTCCGCCAGTTGTTCGTCCAGCTGACGCAGGTAGTCGTCGGCGAGCTGTTCACGCACCATCGCCAGCAGCTGCCCGAACCCCGCGGAGCGGAACTGATCGGCATGCCGGTCGGCGAGGCTGCGCAACTGTTTCAGGTTGTCGCGCAGGTATTCCAGCATCCGGACCGAGCGGCGCAGGATTGCTTGCGGATCGCGGTAGGCCAGGCCGCCGAGAAAAACTTTGCGACGCACTTCGGCCCCGTCGAACGCGATGTCGTACATCTCCTGCACCACAGCACGATTGGCCAGACAGTCGGCAAGCACCTGCTGGCGGTAGGTGATCACGTCGGGGTCGGTGACGGTCAGCGGGACCACCTTTTGGGCGATATCGAGCAGGAACGCGTCGTCATTCGCCATCGCTTTGTAGAGGCGTCGCAACTCGAGGTCGTCGTCGATCAGGTCAGCCAGATGCCAGGGCAGCCGCGGCTCCAGGGTGACATCGCGTTCGGGATCTAACAGTCGGACTCTCATTGGGTGATCCTCCGCCGTAAGACATCGTGGGTGAGCCCGTATTTGCCGGCCAGCGCCGCGGCGTAGGCCAGACCGTCGGCAGGCCTGGGAGTGAACTTGAACGTTCGCCGAGTCGGATCCTCCGGTGCGACTTCACCGACCATGCTGACGCAGGTGGGGTCGAGGTTGGCCAATTCGTCCAGGAAGGTCACGTAGACGGCCACACAGCGCAACCGGCTCATGCGCCCCAGCACCTCGGTGCCGATTTGCAGTGCGTCATCTGCGGTGGTGGACGCAAAGCTCTCGTTCATGACGATCAGGCTTGCGGCGGTGGCGCGGGACAGGATGTCGTGGATGCGCACCAGTTCATCGTCGAGTTTGCCGTGCAGCGTCGCCAAGGTTTCCTGACGTTCGAAGTGGGTATAGATCGCGTCCGGCAAGGTGAACGCGGCGTGCGTTGCCGGTACCGGGCAACCTAGCGCCGCCAGATACGCGCATTGCCCGATTGTTCGGGCGAATGTGGTCTTGCCACCCTGGTTCGGTCCGGTGATGACGAAGATACGTTCCGCTCCCGATAGCCGGAAATCGTTGCGTATGACGGGTTTGTCCTCGCGGAGGGATTTGATCGCGAGGGCGAGGTCGAACGCGTCGTTGGCGCACACCACACCGGGTTCGTCGGTGACCTGGGGGTAGCTGAACGTCAACCCCGCCTCGGCGAACAGCCGCATGAACGCGAGATAGGACAAATAGAAGTGGATTTCGCGGTCGAACCGGTCGATGACGGGCTCCACAAAATTGGTGTTGTCGGTGCAGAACGCTTTGAGCAGGGAAAAAACCTGCGGATATAGCCTGGCAACGCATTCCAGGACCTGCTCTTCGACATGATTCATGTCCGGGAAGTCCGGCAGCCGCACCCGGTAGTCCTTGGCCGTGGCGGTGACAAACCGCTCGAATGTCGCGGCGACCTGTGCGCTGTAATCGGGTTGGGCATCATACTTCTCGACATGGACGCGCAGCCCCTGAATGTGCACCGCGTAGCGCACCTGGTGCAGTTCGGCCTGGACGTTTTGGGTGTCGGCCACCAGCATCTGGAACGTGTCGCTGTCGACGTAGTGGCACACATGCGTGACGAAATCACGTAGACCATCCGATGTGAGCGTGGCCTGTGCGAGGTCATCGCGCAGAATTTTCAGTGCGCTGCAATACGCTTCGACGGCGTAGACGAACCAGCCGTGCTGTTGCAGCGGGTGCCACAGGTGCGCGGACTGGTGCATACGCTGTCGCATGGTGCGCATGCCGGCGACAAAATTCTCGATCGGCCGGCGGACTTCGTCACGCTCGAGGTCGCGGAACACGTCATGGCGGTAGTTGACCGTGGATACGTCGTGCAGCGGTGCGTAGAAGAAATTCTCCAGGCCATCGTCGGTGTGCCCGGTGGTCACGGTGCGGATCACTTGATCCAGGTACAGATCGGCACAGCAATCCGGCATACCGGTCTCGTCTACCGTCGTGGCGTGGGGGGACAGAATGCTCGTGAATGACGCCATTTGCCGATCACCTGCCTCCTACCGTGAGTTGTTCACGTCGTAGAAGCCATCAGCCGGTGTGGCAGTTGAGGCGAACTCCATCGCCTGACCTCGATAGTACCCCGCGACTGGCTTGGCGATTAGGTGTTAGGCCCAGCTGGCGCTGACGGCGCCGTCGGTGGAGGCCATGTTGCCGCCGGCGGTTTGGACTTTGGTGCCGTGGGTGGCGGCTTGTTCGTAGATGACCTGGAAGTTGCGACCCAGTTGGGTGATGAATTCTTGGCAGGCCACCGAACCCGAGCCGCCCCAGAAGTCCCCGGCAGCCAAGACGTCGGCGATGATGGCCTGGTGCTCGGCCTCCAGGGAGGCGGCCTGAGCCTTGATCAGCGCGCCGTGCGCGTCGACGTCGCCGAACTGGTAGTTGATGCTCATCGGTATGGCTCCTTAGCTGCTCAGCGCCGTCTGCGAGGCGGCTTCTTGCTGCTCGTAGTTGTTGGCGTCGCGGATCAGGCCGTCGCGTACGCCGTGCAGCATGTTCACGATGTTGCGGAACGCGGTCTGCATCTGGCCCATGGTGTCGTAGGAGGTGTTGGCGGCGGTTCCGCCCCAGCCGGCTCCGGTGATGTTGGTCGAGGACGCCCACATCTTGCGGGGCCTCGTCCTCGACGGTTTGGGCGTGCACATCGAAACGGCCCGCCATGGCCCGCATCTGGTGCGGATCGGTCATAAAACGCGTAGGCATATCAATCT
>PPEA01000667.1 GCA_002967005.1 Mycobacterium talmoniae | reverse complement strand
CCGAGGCGGACGCGCCCACCGACCACCCGGTCAAGCGCCCGCGGGCGGCCCGGGGTGCTGCGCAAGCTGGCCGTCCCGATCGTGCTGTTCTGGGTGCTGGCCGCCGCGGTGACCAACATCTTCGTGCCGACCATCGAGAAGAACACCGCGGAGAACGCCGAGGCCATGGTGCCGCGCGACGCACCGTCGTCGCAGGCGGCGATCCTGCAGGGCCGCGCGTTCGGCGAATCCGACTACACCAGCGCCGGCGTCATCCTGCTGGAAACCCGCGGGCGCAAACTCGGTGAACAGGACCACCGCTACTACGACGAGCTGGTCCGCCGGTTACTCGACGACAAAAAGCACGTCCAGTCGCTGCTGAACCTGTGGGGCAAGCCGACCACGATGTCCGGTCAGCAGAGCGCCGACGCACAGGCCGCGACGCTGACGATCCGCCCCACCGGCGATCTGGGTGACGCCGCGTCGAACCATTCGATCGAGGCCATCCGCGACATCGTGGCGAAAATCCCTAAGCCGGACGGTCTTTCGGTTTATGTCAGCGGGCCGGCGCCGCTGGCGTCGGACACCCTCAGCGCGGCCGACGAAAGCATGGTGACGCTGACGATCGTGACGATCATCATCATCGTCACGATGCTGCTGATCGCCTACCGGTCGGTGACGCGGGCGCTGATCCCGCTGGCGGGGGTGCTGGTCACGTTGGCGACGACGCGCGGCGTCGTCTCCTTCCTGGTCGGCGCCCACCTGATCGGCATTTCGTCGTTCGCCATGAACATGGTGGTGGGCCTGGTGCTCGGGGTGGCGACCGACTACGGCATCTTCTACCTCGGCCGCTACCACGAGGCGCGCCGCAAAGGGTTGGACCGGGAAGCCGCGTACTACGACTCGGTCGCCAACACCTCGCACGTGATCCTGGGGTCGGGTGCGGCCATCTCCGGGGCGACGCTGTGTCTGAGCCTGACCAAGCTGAATTACTTCCGGACCCTGGGTCCGCCGTGCTTCGTGGCGATGATCGTCGCCGTCACGGCGGCGCTGACCCTGGGGCCGGCCCTGCTCACGTTGGGCAGCAAGATCAAATACCTGGAGGAGCCCCGGCCGACGAGTCCGATCTGGCGCCAACTCGGCACGGTGATCGCGCGCTGGCCCATCCCGGTGATGGCGATCGCCGCGCTGGTGCTGCCGCTGTGCATCCTGAATCTCGCCACCTACAAGGTGAGCTACAACGACCGCGACTTCGCCCCGCCCAGTGTCGAATCGGTGAAGGGCTACGTGGCCGCCGACCGGCATTTCCCGAAGAGCCAACTGTCCACCGATGTGCTGTTTGTGCAGGCCGACCACGACATGCGCAACACCACCGACATGATCAGCCTGGACCGGATCGCCAAGAACGTGTTCCGCACCCCGGGTATCGCGATGGTGCAGGGCATCACCCGCCCCAACGGCCGGCCGCTCGAACACGCGTCGCTGCCCTACGCCATGGGGTCGATGGGCACCAAGATCGGTGAGAACATCGGCTTTCTGCGGGATCGCATCGCCGACATGGACACGCTGGCGGCCAACATGGGCGCGACGCTGGAGTCGACGAAGCAGATGGAGGAGGCGACCCGCCGGTTGTCGGTGGGCACCCACCTGTCCTACGAGGCCTCCCGACGGTTGCAGGCCATCACCGACCAGGCCCGCGACCGGATGGCCGACGTGGACGACTTCATCCGGCCGCTGCGCAACTACACCTACTGGGAGCCGCACTGCTACGACATCCCGATCTGCTGGGCGCTGCGCTCGGTGCACGACCTGTCGGACAGCGTCGACCAATTCGACGCAGAGATCGCGGCGCTCACCGACGGCCTGGCCATCGTCGACACGGTGACCCCGCAGATGGTGACCAGCCTGCAGGGCTTGGCCGAGCACATGGCGAAGATGCAGTCGCTGACCCTGGCGCTGCAGAGCACGATGAGCAGCATCGTGCCGCAGTTGGAGACGATGATCCACCCGATGATCGACATGGCGCAGGCATTCGACAACGCGAAGAACGATGATTTCTTCTTCCTGCCGCCGGACGCCTTCGGGACCGAAGACTTCAAAACCGGTCTGGGCGTTCTGATGACGCCCGACGGCAAGGGCGCGCGGTTCATGGTCTTCCACCACGGGGAGGCGATGAGCCCGGAGGGCATCCGGCAGGTGCAGCACGCGGCGGCCGCCGCCCAGGAGGCCATCAAGGGCACATCGCTGTCCGGCGCCAAGCTGCTGTGGGCCGGAGCATCGTCGAATTACCGTGACGTCCAAGCTTTCTCGTTCAACGACCTGATGATCATGATGATGGCGACGTTCGGCCTGGTATTCATCATCGTGCTGGTCATCACCCGGGCGCTGGTCGGCTCGATCATCGTGCTCATCACGGTGATCCTGTCCTTCGCCGGCAGCCTGGGGTTGGCCAGCTTCATCTGGGAGACCTTGCTGGGCATCCAGCTGCATTGGCTGACGATCCCGATCGCCTTCATCGTGCTGGTGGGGGTGGGCTGTGACTACAACCTGCTGCTGCTGTCCCGTTACCGGGAGGAACTCGGCGGCGGCATCCGCACCGGGGTCATCCGCGCGATGGCCGGCTCGGGAAACGTGGTGGTCACCGCGGCCTTCGTGCTGGCCGGCACCATGCTGGCGATGCTGTCCAGCGACGTGGTCAACATCGGGCAGGCCGGTTCGACGATCTGTGTCGGGTTGATCTTCGACATGATGATCGTCCGGCTCCTGCTGGTGCTGCCGCTGGCCCGGCTGCTGGGGCCGTGGTTTTGGTGGCCCACCGGGATCGGGCAGCGGGCTCGCGAGGGCCGGAGCGCGTAACGCACCACCAGCTGGTGTCGCACCGGTGTTACACTGACCGGCGTGCCTACGACTCGTCGCCGACATGCGATTACCGAGACGCCGCCCGTGCAGGCGGCCTTGGACGAGCTGCGCCGCGAGCAGGGCACGGACCGGGTCGACCTCGGCGAGCTTGTGGTGCTGGGCGCCGCGGCAAAGCTCGCATCAATCCGCGCCGCGCGTGATAGCGATGCGAAGCTCCGGCGCCGGCTGGCCGACCGAATACGATCACGCACCTTCCGGTCGAGGTCGCTGCCGCAGAACGCGCACGCCAGACTGGATGGGTGCGTGGGTGAGCGTCGAGTTGCTGCTCGACAATTCGGCGTTCGTCCGCCTGACATCACCTGCGCTGGCGGAGCAGCGAGCGCACGAGATCGCTGACGCGCTCGAGCACCGCCGCATCGGCGTCTGCCTGCCGTTCCTGCTCGAGGCCGGGTACTCGGCGCGTAGCGCGGCGGATCACGATGAACTGCTGCATGAGCTGATGGCCTTGCCGATGCTGCACATCGACACCGAAGTCGAATCGCGCGCGGTGGACGTGCAGCGTCAACTCGCCCGCGCCGGGCACCATCGCCTTCCGCCAGTCGACCTCATCATCTCGGCGTTGGCCGATCGGCACGGCGTCGGAGTGCTGCACTACGACCACGACTACGACACCCTCGCCACCAGGACCGACCTTCGCTTCGAGAGCGTCTGGCTGGCCAGGCGTGGCAGCCTTTGACGATCAACGACTAACCGCCCGGCCGAGTTGTCGTCCCAGATTCTCGGCACGACGCCGGCCTGTTGCACACTGTCGGCCATGAAAGATCAAGCGATCCTGGATCGTTGGGAGCGGCGTGCGGAGTGGCCGCTGGCGGCGGTGGCCCTGATGTTCCTGGCGAGCTACTCGATCCACGTTCTCGCTCAGTCGGACCGCACCGCCGCCCACATCAGCCACCTGTTAGGTGTGGCGTCGTGGATCGTGTTCACCATCGACTACGCCGTCCGGCTGTGGCTGGCACCGAATCGGCGGCACTGGTTTGTTCGACACCTGCTGGACCTCGCCGTGGTTGCCCTCCCGCTGCTGCGACCGCTGAGGTTGGTGCGCCTGGTGATTCTTTTCAGTGCCTTGCAGCGGGCCGTCGGTAACGCCATCCGCGGTCGCGTCCTGGTCTACACGGTGTCGGGCGCCGTCCTGCTGGTCTACGTGGCCTCCCTGGCCGAATTGCAGGCCGAGCGCCACGATCCCAACACCACGATCGACAGTTTCGGGAACGCGTTGTGGTGTTCGATCACCACCGTCACCACGGTCGGCTACGGCGACGTGTACCCGGTCACCGTCGCCGGGCGGATCATTGCGGCACTGCTGATGATCGGCGGCATGAGCCTGGTGGGGGTGATCACCGCGACCATCGCGTCCTGGATCGTCCAGCGCGTCAACGAAGCAGGCAGCACGGCACGGGAGCTCACCGCCGCGGACATCGCCGAACTCCGGGGTGAAATCCGGGCGTTACGGGAACAGCTCAACGGCGGCGGGTGATCCCTGGACGGCCTACGGGCGCATCGCGTATGCGCCATCGTAGGCCTTGACCTGCGCCCACACCCGGTCGAAACGGCCGGTGTCGGTGACCGGTTTGCGCACCGCAGAGAGCGCCCATTCCTGTTGCTCCGGTGTGGAACTGACCTTGCCGTGCAGCGCGATGGCGTGCCCGGAGAAGTCGCGGATCTGCACGTCGAAGATCTGATCCAGCAGGTCGCGGTCCAGGCCGATCAGGCCGGCTTGTTCCAGGATCAGCTGGCCGTAGACGACCAGCGTGAACAGGTGCCCGACGACGAGAACGAAGTCCAGGTCGCGCTGCTGGTCGGCGTCGGGGGCGGCCGTGGTCAGCAGCGCCTGCAGCGCCTTGGCCTGCTCGTAAAACCGCGCCACGTTGGGGACGTCCAGGGCGTCCTCGTACACCGGGGCCCAGTCCGCGAACTGCACCTTGGAGGCGCCGCGCGCCGGGCCCTGCGCCCAGAAGAACACGTCGTCGGCCGGGTCGTGGCGGGTGCCGATCGCGGGGTATTCGGCGGGGTTGAACAGGTAGTTCGGCATGAACTTCAGGATCTGCGCGACGTTGACGTGCACCGTGCCCTCCAACCGGGGCAGTGCCCCGATCAGCCGGGCCACCTGGGAAAAATAGGTGTTCTTCTCGAAGCCCTTGGCGGCCAGCACATCCCACAGCAAGGTCACCACCGTTTCCCCCTCGGAGGTGACCTTGGACTTGGTGACCGGGTTGAACAGCAGGTAGCGGCGGTCGTCGCGGTGCGCGCTGCGGAAGTAGTCGATGGCGCGGTCGCTGAACAGCTTCATCGCGACCAGCCGGGCGTATGCATCGACAAAGTTGGCCCGCACGTGCGGGAAGTCGGTGACCGGGTTGCCGTACAGGATGCGGTTGTTGGCGTGAGTGATCGCCTCATAGAAGGCGTGCTCGCACATCCCGATCGAGGCGCTGCACAGGTTGAACTTGCCGACGTTGACGGTGTTGAGCGCGGCCGAGAACGCGTCGGGCCCGGTGCACAGGATGTCCTCCTCGCGCACCGGGTAGTCGTTGAGCCGGAAGTTGCTGACATACATCTGGCCGTGCACGACGTTGCCGATCAGCTCATAGTTCTCGTGTGCACTGTCGGCGACGAACCACACGTACCCGTCGGCGCCGTCGACGTCGGCGCGCCGCCCGAACACCGACACCATGCCGGCCACGTTGCCGTTGCCGATGTAGTACTTCTCGCCGGACGCCCGGAAGGCGACACCGTCCTCATCCGAGGGCGATAGCAGCATGTCGGTGTGGTAGATGTCGGCGCCGTGCTCGCGCTCGGAGAGCCCGAACGCCATCACCCCGCCGGCCTCGAGTTGGGCCGCCGCGCGTTCCTTGGCCTTGATGTTGTCGCTTTGCCATGTCGTAGCTGCTCGGATTGAACAACAGCCCGTCAGAACTCGCCATGGCGTGCCCCCTCATCGACGCAGGTCCGGTGCGGGCGAATCTAGCAGCGGGCCCCACCTCCGCGCGCCGGAAATCGTTCGCCGTGGGCTAGCCTTTGCGGCATCCACAACGACAGGAACTCGATGGCTCCCAGCGCACCCGGCTCGGCCGCAGCCGATCCGCTCACCCGTGAGGACGAGGGCTACCACAAGGATCTGCACCCCCGGCAGCTGCAGATGATCGCGCTCGGCGGCGCCATCGGCACGGGTTTGTTTCTCGGCGCCGGCGGGCGCCTGGCCTCGGCCGGCCCCGGCCTGTTCCTCGTCTACGGGATCTGCGGGGCGTTCGTGTTCCTGATCTTGCGGGCCCTCGGCGAGCTGGTGCTGCACCGCGCGTCGTCGGGGTCGTTCGTGTCCTACGCCCGCGAGTTCTTCGGCGAGAAGACGGCGTTCGTGGCGGGCTGGCTGTACTTCCTGAACTGGTCGATGACCGGGATCGTCGACACCACCGCCATCGCGCACTACTTCCACTACTGGCGGTCGTTTCAGGTGATCCCACAGTGGATCCTGGCGCTGATCGCCCTGGTGATCGTGGTGGCGATGAACCTGATCTCGGTGAAGCTGTTCGGCGAGCTGGAGTTTTGGGCGGCGCTGATCAAGGTGGTGGCGCTGTTGACGTTCCTGGTGGTCGGCACCGTGTTCTTGGCCGGGCGCTTCCCGGTCGAGGGCCGCGACACCGGGTTGAGCCTGTGGACCGACAACGGCGGATTCCTGCCGACCGGGCTGCTGCCGCTGGTGCTGGTCACCTCGGGGGTGGTGTTCTCCTACGCCGCGGTCGAACTGGTCGGTACCGCCGCCGGGGAGACCGCGGAGCCGGAGAAGATCATGCCGCGCGCGATCAACTCGGTGGTGGCCCGCATCGCGATCTTCTACGTCGGCTCGGTGGTGCTGCTGGCCCTGCTGCTGCCCTACTCCGCCTACCAAAAGGGCGAAAGCCCGTTCGTCACCTTTTTCTCCAAGATCGGTTTCACCGGTGCCGGCACCCTGATGAACGTGGTGGTGCTCACCGCGGCGTTCTCCAGCCTGAACGCCGGGCTGTATTCCACCGGCCGGATCCTGCGCTCGATGGCGATGAGCGGCAGCGGCCCGCAATTCACCGCACCGCTGTCGAAGAACGGGGTGCCCTACGGCGGTATCTTGCTGACCGCCGCGATCGGCCTGCTTGGGGTGGTGCTGAACGCGGTGGTGCCGGAGGAGGCCTTCGAGATCGTGCTCAACATCGCCGCCCTGGGCGTGATGGCGGCCTGGGCGACGATCGTGGCCTGCCAGCTCAAGTTTCACCGGCTGGCCCACGCCGGGCTCATGTCACGCCCGCAGTTCCGGATGCCGCTGGCGCCCTACAGCGGGTATGCCACCCTGGTGTTTCTGGCCGGTGTGCTGGTGCTGATGCTGAGCGACAAGGAGCGCGGTCCCTGGATTGCCGGCACCTTGATCCTGGCGCTGCCCGCGCTGGTCGGCGGCTGGTACCTGATCCGCCGCCGGGTGGCGGCGAGTTCGCCGCCCGCCCCGCCGCCGGACGGCGATCTCCCGCCCATCGGCGAGCCGGCGGGTTCGGAGGGGCGATGAAGCGCAATCGAAACGCCGACAAGCCGCCGCTGTACGGGATGGCGCTGGTCTTCCTGGCCATCGCGATGGTGGCGGTCACCGCCTATCTGCACGCCAGCTGGTGGTCAGCGATCGGCTACGGGGTCGCGGCCATCACCGCGGTGGCCGGCTTCACCTTGGCCTTCCGCGACTTCTCCTGAGGCGCAGCGCCGAGCGTGCACTCAGGGCGGGAAATCGCTCAAAACACCGCCGTGGATGCACGTTCGGCGCGGGGGTCGCCGTCACTACTGCGTAACCGCGCGTTGGGTGTGACGTAACCGCGCCGCTTTGCCCGGTCCACCAGACGGGGCTATCGTCCACGAATATGGACGACAGTGCCAAGGACCCGGCGGTGGTTCTGCCCTACCTGGTGGGCAGACCGCTAGCCGCCACCGAGGTCTACGAGGCATTCGGCTACCGCAAGTCCGCCTATTACAAGGCCGCGCGCGAGCATCGGCTGATCACCGCCGACAACCTGATCAAAGTCGCCCGGTATTTCGGGTTGAACCCCGTCGACCTGCAGGTTCGGTTCGGATTGATCGACCCGGAAGCGGTCACCCAGTACGTCCAGTCCGATCCCAACCTGCCGAAACTGCGCGACCTTCGCCCCGACCCCACCAGCCCACCCATCTAAACCCCCCATCTAAATAGGAGAGCCGGGAAACACCCTGCCCATGATCAAGACCGCACTCGTCACCGCCACCCTGGTAGCGATCCTGTGCAGCCTGTGGATCCGCCGCGACACCTGGCGCTCCCGGTGGGAGGCGGGCGCGACCCTCAACATCGCGCTGCAGGGCTGCGCGGTGCTGCTGATGTCGCACTGGGCGGCCGCCGCCCTCGGGCCTCCCTTGCATCGCATCTTCGGACTGTGGAACATCCAACACCTGCTCGGCCACATCTGCTGGATCTTCGCGGTGACCGCGATCATCCAGCACGCGCTGACCCGCCTCGTCAACCAAACCCACCTGCGCGGGCTGCTGCGCAAGCACGTCGCGCGCCCGCTGTGGCTGGGCATTCCGCTGCTGCTGGCGGTGTTCATCATCGCCGACGAGAGCCATCACCTCGACCTGTTCTCCGCCCCCGTCAACGACTTCTGGCTCGAGGCCTACTGGTTGGTGCTGGGCGGGCTGCTGATCTACTTGCTCTCCTACGCGGCGCGGGTGCTGCTGATCGCGCGGGCGGACCCCCGCTCCACCGAGACCGTCGACCTGTACCTGATCTCGGCGGGGTTCGGCGTCGCGGCGCACGTGATCCAGATCGGCACGGCCTGGATGGGCGTCGACGTCACGCTGCCGGTCTGGGTGTGCGCGTGCCTGGGCGCGACCGGGTTCGCCTACGGATCGGCCCGCTCCTGGCAGAGCAAGCTTGCCTGGTTCACGCCCGGCAATGGTCCTCGCTCGCAAGCGGTCCCGCCCTACTGAGGGCTTATCCCCCCACTACCGGGCGCGCCATCACGTTGTGCCGGAACCCGTACTGCTGGCCGATGACGCCGCCGGAACGCCGGCCCCCCGTACCGGTGAGCGGGATGCCCCGCAGCAGGCCTTGCGCCGGAGCCGCGGGCGAAGCCCCGCCGGCG
>PPEA01000666.1 GCA_002967005.1 Mycobacterium talmoniae | reverse complement strand
GCAAAGGCTTCGACCGGCGGCGGCAGCTGGCTGCCCATTGACCGACGTGATCCGGATGGCTCCCACGCCCACCACTACCTCAGGATTTAGACGGCGCCAAAGAAATCGCGCTGTATCACACCAAACGGCTGGGCCTCCCCCGGCCAACGCATCGTCCTGTACGCAAAAGAACGCGGGGTGCAGCCACCCCCAACTGCCCCGTACCCGGCTACTGCTGCGAAGTCCACCACGACGACGACTACGCCCAAACCGGCGTCACCGACATCCACGGCCTCACCTTCCGCTGCCACCCCCACCACGAAATCATCACTTCCGGCGGCTGGAAAACCCGCAAAAACCACCACGGCCACACCGAAACACTGCCACCCCCACACCTCGACCACGGCCAACCCAGAACCAACAACTACCACCACCCCGACAAACAGCTACCCGACAACGAAGACGACGACGACGACGGACCATAACTCGGGACGGCCTCAGAAAGGTTCCCCAGCAATCCCGGAGGGTACCGACCGCAGGTGGGCCACTCCGGGGATCGCCGCCCGTCGCAAGGAGTTGGCCCCACACGCGCACGAGGCGTCCAGCCGCGCGGTATTCGCCGCGGGCGCGCTGCCGGAAAAGGCCAAGCAGCTCATCGCCGGCTTGCGGGTCGTGGTAACGCCCCCCGGTCCGGCCGCGATCATGTTGATAACGGAGGGAGCAAACCCCATGCGCGGACTGATACAGAAAGTTGTCCACTGCAGTACGACGACGTTGGCCGCGTTGGGGGTGTTCCTGGCCGTACCCGCGGGTGCGGCCGCCCCCGCGCATGCGGCATCCAGCTTCGGCGGTCCGTCCGTTGCCGGAGCCCCGATCGGTTATGCGAGAGGCGGCCATGATCCGGCGTGCGCGCCGGAGTCCACCGACCCCACTTGCGCGCCAAATTCCACCGACCCCGCCCACGCGCCGAATCCGCTCATCGTGCACGGCCCCTTCTACGCCTGCCCCACCTGTCCCGGCGGCCCATTCGACGACTAATCCGTAACCGGCCTAAAACGAACGGTTGACGTGCATATTTCCGAGAAAAACTGTTCCACGACAACAATCACACCGGACCGTAAGACCGGCGGTATATAGGCGGACTCACTATCTGCGCCGTCCTTTTTCCCACCGGGTGCGTCGAAACATTCGGTAACCGCTGGCACACCAGCCTCACCGGTGGTAGTACGAGGAGAGAAGGCTGTAGCTAGCGAACCGAGGCGGCAGCCATCGGTTTGTACACGTTCAGGGGCGATGCCCTGAACCCAGCATGGCTGCCCCGCTCGGCGTAGCGCGACCCGCGACGAAACCGAGGCGGTATGACCGAAAGCCCGACGCGTGGATCGCTGGCACCGCTGCTGCCCGGCGGTGAGCCGGTTGAGTCGCTGCTGCGCGGCGCGCAGTTCTTCACCGTCGGAACGCCCACCCCGGATCACCGCGAGGTGCATCGTCACGGCGGGCGGGCGGCCGAGGAGTTTTACCGGGAGCGGTGGCGGCACGGCAAGGTGGTGCGCTCCACCCACGGCGTGAACTGCACCGGGTCGTGCTCGTGGAAGGTCTACGTCAAAGAGGGCATCATCACTTGGGAGACCCAGCAAACCGACTATCCGTCGGTCGGCCCGGACATGCCCGAATACGAGCCGCGTGGCTGTCCACGGGGCGCGTCATTCTCCTGGTACACCTACTCCCCTTCGCGGATCCGCTACCCGTATGTCCGCCAACCGCTGCTGGAGATGTGGCGCGAGGCCCGCCAGCGCCTCGGCGATCCGGTCGAGGCCTGGGCGGACATCACCGCGGATCCCGTCCGCGCCGCCCGCTACAAACACGCCCGGGGCAAGGGCGGTTTTCTCCGATCGACCTGGGCGGAGGTCAGCGAGTTGATCGCGGCCGCGCACGTGCACACCATCAAGACCTACGGACCGGACCGGGTGGTCGGGTTCTCGCCGATCCCGGCGATGTCGCAGGTCTCCTACGCGGCGGGGACCCGGTTTTTGTCGATGATCGGCGGCACCATCCTGTCCTTCTACGACTGGTACGCCGACATGCCGCTGGCCTCCCCGCAGGTGTTCGGCGACCAGACCGATGTGCCGGAATCCGGGGACTGGTGGAACGCCGCCTACCTGATCATCTGGGGCACCAACCTGCCGATCACCCGCACCCCGGATGCGCATTTCATGGTCGAAGCCCGCTACCGCGGCCAGAAGGTGGTGGTGGTCAGCCCGGACTACTCCGATCACACCAAGTTCGCCGACGACTGGCTGGCCTGCGCACCGGGCACCGACGGCGCGCTGGCGATGGCGATGGGGCACGTGATCCTCGCGGAGTTCTTCCGTGACCGCCAAGTCCCCTATTTTCAGCGATATGTGAAGACCTACACCGATCTTCCGTTCTTGGTGACGTTACGCAAACGGCAGGACGCCTACGTTCCGGATCGATTCCTGACCGCCGCCGACCTCGGTGACACCGGCGACGGTGCGCAGCACCGCACCGTCCTGCTGGATTCGGCGACCGGGCAACCGTTCTTCCCCAACGGCACCCTCGCCGACCATTACAGCGAGTCTGGCCAGGGTAAGTGGAACCTGGAGCTCGGGGACGTCGACCCGCAGCTGACCCTGTACGGCGGCCACGACGAGGCGGTCCCGATCGACCTGCCGCGCTTCGACATCGGCGACACCGAGGGCGGCGGCGCCGTGCGCCGTGGCGTTCCGGTGCGCCGCCTCGGCGTCCGGCTGGTGACCACGGTGTTCGACCTGCTGATGGCGCAGTACGCGGTGCCGCGCGACGGGCTGCCCGGACAGTGGCCGAGTGGCTACGACGACGCCGCCCAGCCCTACACCCCCGCCTGGCAGCAGGCCATCACCTCGGTGCCGGCCGCGGCCGCCACCCGGGTGGCCCGCGAATTCGCCCGCAGCGCTGAATGTTCCGGCGGCCGCGGGATGATCGCGATGGGGGCGGGCACCAACCACTGGTTCCACTCCGACCAGATCTACCGCACCTTTTTCACCCTGACCATGCTGTGCGGCTGTCAGGGCGTCAACGGTGGCGGCTGGGCCCACTACGTCGGGCAGGAAAAGGTGCGCCCGCTCACCGGGTGGCAGCAGGTCGCCTTCGCGCTGGATTGGCAGCGCCCCACCCGGCACATGACCGGCACCTCGTTCTTCTACCTGCACACCGACCAGTGGCGTTATGAGCAATTCGGCGCCGACGAACTGTCCAGCCGCTGGGCCCGGGGCTGTTCGCCGGCCGGACCATGGCCGACGCGATGGCCCAGTCGGCGCGGCTGGGTTGGGCGCCCTCGCATCCGATGTTCGACAGCAATCCCCTGGACCTGGCCGACGCCGCCGCCGACGCCGGCCAAAGCGTCGCCGACTACGTGATCGACGAGCTCAAAGCGGACCGGCTGCATTTCGCCGGCCAGGACCCGGACAACCCGGTCAACTTCCCCCGGGTGCTCACGGTGTGGCGGGCGAATCTGCTTGGCTCGTCGGGCAAAGGCATGGAGTACTTCATGCGGCACCTGCTCGGCGCCGACAACGCCGTCCGCGCCGACGAGACGCCCGAGCAGTTGCGGCCAGCCGAGGTGGTCTGGCGCGACGAGGCGCCGCGCGGCAAGCTCGATCTGGTCACCACCGTCGACTTCAAGATGACCTCCACCTGCACCTACTCCGACATCGTGCTGCCGGCGGCCACCTGGTACGAGAAGTACGACATCTCCACCACCGATATGCACCCGTTCGTGCACTCGTTCAACCCGGCCATCGCCCCGCCCTGGGAGTCGCGCACCGATTTCGACGTGTTCGCCACTATCGCCCGTCACTTTTCCCGGCTAGCGGGCCGGCACTTAGGCACCCGCACCGACGTGCTGGCCGCACCGCTGATGCACGACAGCGCCGACGAACTCGCCCAGCCCGGCGGCGTGGTACGCGATTGGCGCCGAGGCGACTGCGAGCCGATCCCCGGCAAGACGATGCCGCGGCTGGTGACCATCGAGCGGGACTACGGCGCGGTGGCGGCCAAGATGGCCGCCCTCGGTCCGCTGACCGAGACCGCCGGCACCCAGGTCAAAGGTGTTGCGTGGAAGCCCGTTTCAGCGGTCACCTACCTCGCCCACAAAAACGGGGTAGTCCGCGGCGGGGTCGCCGACGGTCGGCCGGCGCTGACCCGCGACATCCACATGGCCGAGGCGATCCTCGCCCTGTCCGGCACCACCAACGGCGCGGTCGCCGTCCAAGGGTGGCACGCGCTGGAACAGCGCACCGGGGTCCGGCTGGCCGATTTGGCCGAGGAACGCGCCAGCGACCAGATCACGTTCGAAGACACCCAGGTTCAGCCCCGGTCGGTGATCACCTCGCCGGAGTGGTCGGGCAGCGAGACCGGCGGCCGGCGCTACTCCCCGTTTGTGGTCAACGTGGAACGCAAGAAGCCCTGGCACACGCTGACCGGCCGGATGCACTTCTTCCTCGACCACGACTGGATCGCCGAGTACGGCGAGTGGCTGCCGGTGTACCGCCCGCCGCTGAATTACATCCGCCACTTCGGCGAGCAGGGACTCCCCCAGGAGCAGCGACCCGAGGTCACCGTGCGCTATCTGACCCCGCACTCCAAGTGGTCGATTCACTCCGAGTACCAAGACAACCTGCACATGCTGCGGCTGTTCCGCGGCGGGCCGGTGATCTGGATGAGCCCGGAAGACGCGGCCGTCATCGGGGTGGCCGACAACGACTGGATCGAGGCCTACAACCGCAACGGCGTGGTGGCCTGCCGCGCCGTGGTCACCCACCGCATGCCCAAGGGCACCGTGTTCATGTACCACACCATGGACCGGCACCTGATGACGCCGATCACCGAGGTGTCGCAGTTGCACGGCGGCGGTGACAATGCGTTGACCCGGCTGGTGATCAAACCCACGCATTTGATCGGCGGCTACGCGCAGTTCTCGTTCGGGTTCAACTACTACGGCACCACCGGAAGCAACCGGGATGAGATCACCGTCATCCGCCGCCGCTCCCAGGAGGTCAGCTACCGATGAGGGTGATGACCAATGTGGCGATGGTGATGAACCTGGACAAGTGCATCGGTTGTCACACCTGCACGGTCACCTGCAAGCAGGTGTGGACCAACCGGCCGGGCACCGAATACGTGTACTTCAACAACGTCGAAACCAAGCCGGGCATCGGCTACCCGAAACGCTATGAGGACCAGGAGCACTGGCACGGCGGCTGGACGCTGGACCGCAAGGGCCGCCTGCAGCTCAAGGCCGGCGGCCGGCTGCGCAAGTTGCTGTCCATCTTCTACAACCCGGACCTGCCCAGCATCGACGACTACGGCGACCCGTTCACCTACGACTACCAGACCGTCATCGACGCCCCCCTGGGCACCCCCAACCCCGTCGCGCACTCCATCTCCGCGCTGACCGGCCGGGATATGAACGTGACGTGGGGCTCCAACTTCGACGACGACCTCGCCGGCGCACCGGAATTGGCGGTCGGCGACCCGAACCTGGCCGGGCTCGAGGACCGGGTGAAGATGGAGTTCGAGCAGGTGTTCATGTTCTACCTGCCCCGCATCTGCGAACACTGCCTCAACCCGTCCTGCGTGGCGTCCTGCCCGTCCGGGGCGATGTACAAGCGCGCCGAGGACGGCATTGTGCTGGTCGACCAGGACCGCTGCCGCGGCTGGCGGTTCTGCGTGTCCGGATGCCCGTACAAGAAGGTCTATTTCAACCATCGCACCGGCAAGGCGGAGAAGTGCACGTTCTGCTTCCCCCGCATCGAACAGGGCATGCCCACCATCTGTTCGGAGACCTGCGTGGGCCGGCTGCGCTACCTGGGCCTGTTCCTCTATGACGCCGACAAGGTGCTCGACGCGGCGGCCACCCCCGACGTGCAGGACCTCTACGAGGCCCAGCTCGGTGTGTTCCTCGACCCGAACGACCCGGAGGTGCAGGCCGAGGCTGCCCGCTCGGGGATCCCGCACGACTGGATTCAGGCCGCGCAGCGCTCCCCCGTCTACGAGCTGGCGGTGCGCCACAAGGTCGCGTTGCCCCTACATCCGGAATACCGCACACTGCCGATGGTCTGGTACATCCCGCCGCTGTCACCGGTCGCCGACGTGGTCAACGCCGCGGGCTATGACGCCGAGAACCCCGACAACGTGTTCGCCACCATCGACGCGCTGCGCATCCCGATTGACTACCTGGCCAACCTGTTCACCGCCGGCGACGCCGCGGTAATCCGCACCGTGCTGCGCAAGCTGACCGCGGTGCGCACCCTTCAGCGGGCCGCGCAACTGGGCTTGGACGTCGACGCGGACCTCCCCGCCTCGGTCGGTGCCACCGCCGACGACCTCGACGACCTGTACCGGTTGCTGGCCATCGCCAAATACGAGGAGCGCTACGTGATTCCGCCCGCCCACATTGAGGAGGCCGGGCGGCTGATGGGCCAGCACGAGCAGCTGTTCTGCAGCCTCGACACCGACGGCGGCCCCGGCATGGGCGCCTGGGTCCGCCCGGACCGCACGGCATCAGCTCGTATCGCCCATCCTCCCAGCGGCCCGAAACGCCCAGTCGCACCGCGAATTTCAATCTGTTGAACTGGGACGGGCACACTCGGGTGTCGGGGATGTTTCCGGAACCGGGAACCGCGCAATGAATACTCAGACCGCCAAGTTGGCGTCGGTGTTGTTGCAGTATCCGACGGCGTCGTTGTTCGACGGGCTCGACGACCTCGATGCGTACGCCGCAAACACCGCCCCCAAATCGGCGCGGGAGTCGTTCGGCAGATTCCTGGGCTGGCTGCGCGCCACACCTCCCGAGCAGGTCGCCCAGCACTACGTGGACACCTTCGATCTGCGCCGCCGCTGCGCGCTGTATTTGACCTACTACCGCTACGGCGACACCCGCAAACGCGGCATGGCCATGGTGGTCATCAAGACCGCCTACCGGGACGCCGGCTTCGTCCCGTCCGAGGACGAGCTGCCCGACTACCTGCCGATGGTGCTGGACTTCGCCGCGCTGTGCCCCCGCGGCCAGCGCTGCTGACCGGGCACCGGACCGACCTGGAATTGCTGCGCCGCGGCCTGGTGAAGATCGACTCCCCCTACGCCGACGTGGTCGCCGCGGTTACCGCCGGCCTGCCCAAGCTCGGCAAATACGAACTGGGCCAGGTGAAGTCGGCGTGGGAGTCCGGGCCACCGCATGAGGAGGTCGGGCTGGAGCCGTTCGCCCCGCCGGAATATCTGACGGGTTATGGAGGCGATCCATGCCACACATAACGACCTGGCACTTGTGGTGGTGGGTGATCCTGCCCTACATCGCGATCGCCGTCTTCGTGGTCGGCCATATCTGGCGCTGGCGCTACGACCAATTCGGCTGGACCAGCCGCTCCACCCAACTGCAGGAGCAGCGGCTGCTCAAGTGGGGGGCCCCGCTGTTCCACTACTCGGCGCTCGCGGCGATCGCCGGGCACGCCATGGGCATCCTGATCCCCAAAGCGGTCACCGATTGGCTCGGCATCCACGAAACCTTCTATCAGGATGTCTCCGCGGTCGCCGGGTCGGCGGCGGCGATCGGGGTGTTGATCGGCGGCGCGCTGTTGACGATTCGGCGCACCGCGGTGCCGCGGGTCCGGGCCACCACCAGCGCCGTGGACTACCTGGCACTGATCTTGCTGGGCATCATCGTGATCCTGGGCATCTACCTGACCCTGGGCATCCAGGACACCTCCCACTACGAGTACCGCGAAACCGTTGGCGTCTGGTTCCGCAGCCTGTTCGCCCTGCATCCCAACGTGGCGGTGATCGTCCAGGCGCCGTTGATGTATCAGGTCCACGCCATTGCGGCCTGGGCGATCTTCATCGTGTGGCCGTTCAGCCGCCTGGTGCACGCCTGGAGTTATCCGCTGTGGTATTTGTGGCGGCCCTACATCGTCATCCGCAGCCGGGTAGCCAAACAGCCCCAAGAGCCGGGCACCGCCGGGCGGCGGTGGCGCAAGATCGGCGTCCCCTACTGAGCTCTTAGACGGTGTCGCTGCTCGGTACCGCCCGGCAGGCCGCCCGATAGTCAGCGAAACTCCATGTGGTCAGGAACTGTTGGGCTGCCTGCACTCCGCGGTCGTAGAGTTCTTCGCGCTGTTGCGCGGTGATGTCGAAGTCGATGGCGCTGATCTCCTCGGCGGGCACAAAGATGGTGCGGCGCACCGTGCACGGGTCGTCGAGGTAGGCGGTGTCCTGATTGCTGATCAACGTCTCCAGGGCGGCGAAGCCGAGCGAAAACGGCCCGTGCACCGGATGCGTCGGCGGGATGCCGGGGCGGGCCGACAACCGGATGCCGAAGGTGGGCCACGCCGGCTCGGCGTCGGCGCGGTCGAACAACTGCACCGGGAAGTTCGACAGCAGGCCACCGTCCACCCAGGTCGCCCCGCGCACCCGCACCGGCTCGAACACGAACGGGATCGCCGAGGAGGCGCGGACCGCGCGGGCCACCGCGAAGTCGTCCGGGTCGATGCCGTAGTTGTCGAGATCCCAGGGGATCCGGACCAGCCGGCGCCGGGACAGGTCGCTGGCGGTGACGACCAGCGACCACGCGTATTGGGCGGGCTGCTCACCGGTGCGCAGGTCGCCGAACGTGCGCACCCCCAGATCGCCGAGCAGTCCGGTCAGCAGCTTCTCCAGGTAGTCGCCGCGGTAGAGGCCATCGGAGACCAGCAGCGACAGCACCCCGCCGACCAGCGGCACCCGCCCGATCAGGCTGGGATCGGCGAACTTTCGGTAGTCGATGCTGCGCATGATCTCCTCGAGCCGGGTCAGCGGTTCGCCGGCGCGCTGCAGCGCCGCGGTCAGCGAGGCGACGACCGCGCCGGCGCTGGAGCCGGCGATGCGGGGAAACCGGTAGCCGTGTGCGGCCAGCGCCTCGATCGCCCCGACCAGCCCGATGCCGCGCACCCCGCCGCCTTCACAGACCAGATCGGCCGGCGCGGTGTCCATAACGCCAGCATAGGCGGCGCCGACGGGCGGATTCGGAAGTTTGAATCTCGGCGAGTTTAATCCCCGCTCGGGCCGTCGCTACGAGCCGCGGTTGAGCGGAAAACGGGCCCGCAGCG
>PPEA01000665.1 GCA_002967005.1 Mycobacterium talmoniae | reverse complement strand
CGAACTGGATGCTGATCGGCGACGCCGCGGCCTGCGTGAACCCGCTCAACGGCGAGGGCATCGACTACGGGCTGGAGACCGGGCGGTTGGCGGTGGAGCTGCTGGACACGCCCGACCTGTCGCGGGCCTGGCCGCACATTTTGCAGCGGCACTACGGTCGCGGCTTCTCGGTGGCGCGCCGGCTGGCGCTGCTGCTGACCTTCCCGCGGTTTCTGCCGGCCACCGGGCCGGTGGCGATGCGCTCGGCGACGCTGATGCGCATCGCGGTGCGGGTGATGGCCAACCTGGTCACCGACGAGGACACCGATTGGCTGGCCCGGGCCTGTCGCGGCGCGGCCGCGCCTCGCGGCTGGCCGACCGCCGCCCCCCGTTTTCCTGAGGCCCCGCCCGCGAGGGTGCGCAAATGCACGGCTAGCCGGGGGTGACCCCGGCAGTTTGTGCACGCTCGCGGGCACCGCTGAACCGAGCCGACCGCACCGGAATACCAACTAGCTTTCGTCGGCGCGCTGACCGAGCCGTACTGGTCCCGCGGCCATTTGATCCGACCTCCGGTCCAGATTGATCATTAACTTTTTGTTGCGGCACGGTCCCCGGCTGTGACATGCTGCACACGTCCGGGTCGGGGTGGATCCCCCAGTCCGGACAGTCGCGACCACGCGATGAGCTACCCCAGAACCGATGACGCCCAAGGGGAACCGAGAATGCTAGGACTGCTGGAACGGCTCGGCCGGCTGCTCGCCTACAAAATGTCCATCGCCGAGTTCATCGGGCTCGGACTGATCCTGGGCACCCCGTACCTGATCGTCGGGCTGATCTGGTCGTTAACTCACACCTCGCACCTGCACGACCCGGGGATGCATCTGAGCGACCTGGACGTGGTGATCTCGTTCCTCGGGTCGATCGTGTCGTGGCCGGTGCTGCTGTTCTCCAACGTGTGCATGCAGTGAATCGGTCCAACCAGGTGAGCCCCGCAGATAGGCCGCGCAGATGAGCATCGAAGACAAGCCGGTGACCCGGATAGACATCGACACCCCGCCCACCCTGACCGGGCAACTGACCGAACTGGTCACCGAGCAACTGGCCAGCCGGCCCAGCCTGCGGGAGGCCCTGGATTGGCTGGTCCGCTACCTGAAGAACCACCCGATCACGTCGCTGGGGACCGGCGGCAGCCAGGTGGTGATGGGTATCCGGGCCCTGCAGTACCTGGTCCTCGACATGTTCACCGGCCGCTTCCTGTGGGGGGAGTTCATCGAGCAGACGGCGTTCGTGGCCGGTGCGGCCTTTCTGCCGACCGTGTTCGTCACCATCCCGGTCGGGGTGACGCTGTCGATCCAGTTCAGCGTGCTGGCCGGCCAAGTCGGCGCCTCATCGCTGGCCGGTGCGGCCACCGGCCTGGTCATCATCCGCCAGGCCGCCCCGCTGGTGGCGGCGATGCTGCTGGCGGTGGCGGTGGGTTCCGCGGTGACCGCGGACCTGGGCTCGCGGACCATGCGCGAGGAAATCCAGGCCATGGAGGTCATGGGGGTGCTGCCGGTGCGGCGGCTGGTGGTGCCGCGACTGGCCGCGCTGATCGTGGTCGGCCTGCTGCTGACCGGGATCACCTTCTTCGTCGGCTACGTCGCGGGCTACATCTTCAACGTGTTCCTGCAGAACGGCACCGCGGGGTCGTTCATCGCCACCTTCTCCTCGTTCTCCGACGTCGGCGACATGTGGCTGGCATTCGCCAAGGCGGCGGTGTTCGGGGTCATCGTCGCCATCGTCAGCTGCCAGAAGGGGCTGGACACCCACGGCGGCCCGGCCGGGGTGGCCAACTCGGTCAATGCGGCGGTGGTGGAATCCATTCTGCTGCTGATGCTGGTCAACGTGTTGATGAGCCAGCTCTACGTCATCCTGTTCCCCCGGCAAACCCTGTAAGCCATGACCGCGTCCAGCATGCTTCCCACTCCCGTCCGACCGTTCGTCGACGGCGTCACCGCGAGCTTCCAGGGGGTGGCCAAGGTCGGCCACATGCTGCACTTCTTCGGCCGGACCCTGTTCTCCATTCCCCTGATGTTCCGCCATTACCGGCGCGAGATGCTGCGGCTGCTGTCCGACATCTCTTGGGGCAACGGGTCGGTCGTGGTCGGCGGCGGCACCATCGCCGTCGCGGTTGCCTCGGCGGGATCGCCGGCGCGTTGGTGGCCGTCGAGGGCTACAACGTGTTGAACCTGCTGGGCCTGGGGCCGGCGACGGGATTGATCTCGTCGTTCGCCACCACCCGGGAACTGGCACCGATCATGGTCGGGATGGCGTTCATCGCCCAGGCCGGATGCCGCTTCACCGCGCAGCTGGGCGCGATGCGGATCAACGAGGAGATCGACGCCTTGGAGTCCATGGCGATCAACCCCGTTCCGTTCCTGGTGACCACCCGGGCGGTGGCGTCGGTGATCGCGGTCGTCCCGCTGTTCTTGGTCGCGTTGGGGATCGCCTACCTGGCCTGCCAGTTCTCGGTCGTGTTGGTGTCCGGGCAGTCCAACGGGTCGTACCTGCACTATTTTTCGCTGTTCGTCAACGGCCGCGACGTCATCTACGCCACCTTCAAAGCCACCGTGTTTGTGTTCATCTCGTCGACCATCCAGAGCTATTACGGTTACGTGGCCAGCGGCGGGCCGGCCGGGGTCGGCGTGGCCGCCGGGCGCGCGATGCGCACCAGCGTCACCGCCGTCGTGGTGGTGAACATGCTGATGACGATGGCGCTGTGGGGTGTCGAGTCCGGCGCCAGGTTCGGCGGGTAGCGATGGCGAACTCGTTCGACACCGACCCCCGCGGCCCCGGCGACCCGCGGCTGTTCGTGATGGGCGTCGTGTTCATCGTCGTCGCGGTGGCCACCGCCGCGCTGATGGTCGCCAAATCCCAAGGCAAACTGGACAATCTGGTCAACGTCGACGTCGAGCTGGTCAATATCGGTGACGGCCTGCCGCCGCGCTCGGACGTGAAGTTCCGAAACCTGCTGGTGGGCTCGGTCGTCGACGTCACCACGTCCACGCACGGGTCGCCGAATGTGGTCCACGTGTTCCTCAAACCGGAATACGCCGCGCACATCCCCGCCAGTGTCACCGCGCGGGTGGTCCCGGCCAACCTGTTCGCGGTGTCGGCCGTGCAGCTGGTCGACAACGGCGACGACTCGGGGCATATCCGCGACGGCGCGATCATCCACGAGGACAAGACATTACCGACGGTGATCTTCCAGAACGTGTTGAACAAGCTGCGCCAGTTGGTCGCCCCGCTGGGCCGCAAGGCCGACGACACCACCGTCGGGCTGATCGCCGCCCTCGGCGAAGCCACCCACGGCCGCGGCAAGGAATTGACCGACACCGGACACGACCTCAACGAGGTCCTGGCGCGCCTCAACGAGGTGGTGGCCACCGACGACACCGGGCCCAGCACGCTGTCGGCGTTGGCGGCCGCCACCGAAAGCCTGCAGCGGACCGCCCCGGATCTGCTGGACGCGTTGGACCAGTCGATCCAGCCGATGAAGACCATCGCCGAAAAGTCCCAGCAGTTGAGCCATCTGCTGACCGGCGGTCTCGGGACGACGGGGACGCTGGCGACCGCGCTGGAGAATCAGTCCGAACGGATCATCACGATCAGCACCCAAATGACCCCGGTGATCGGGGTGCTGGCCGATCACGCCGACGAGTTCCACGGCGTGTCGACCAAGCTGGAAGTGTTGGCCAACAAGGTCTATGACATCGCCTGGGATCCCGAGATCAAGGTCCTCAGGGGCGGCAAGGCGGCCATCGCGCTGACGCCCAGCCGCAGCTACGTGCGCGAGGATTGCCCCCGCTACGGCGAGATGGCCGGCCCCAGCTGCTTGACCGCACCGGAGGTGCCGACCGCGCCGGATCTGTTCCCCGGGTTGGCGTCCATGGGGGTTCCACCCGCACCCGGGGTGACCGAGAACCGGCCCAACGTGACGCCGCCGCGCCACTCGATGCCCGGCGATCCGCAGGGGCCGCCGATCCCGCCGCCGCCGGACGCCCCGCCACCGCCGGGTCCCGGTCCTGGACCGATGTCGGCGCCCGGCCCGGGACCCGCGCCCGGCCCCGGGCCGCTGCCCGGGCCGGTGTCGGCACCCGGGCCGCTGCCGGGCACGCTGCCTGCCGAGGTGCAGCCGCAGTCGGCGATCGTCGGCGGCAACGTCGGACTGGTGGGCAGCGATCAGGAAAAGTCCCAAATCGCCCGCATCGTCGGCAATGCCGATCCCAGTAGCGTGCTGCTGCTGGGGCCGCTGGCGCGCGGCACCACGGTCCACATCACACCGGTCGCCGAGGAGGGTGGGCGATGAAGGTACGCCGCAAATCGGTGGTCGGCATGGCCGTGTTCACCGCGTTCGCGCTCAGCGTGACCTGGATGGTGTACAACACGCTGCGCCGCGACATCGCCGGGCCGACCAACACCTACTCGGCGATCTTCACCGACGCGTCCGGGATGGCGTCCGGTGACGATGTCCGGGTGGCCGGGGTGCGGGTCGGCCGCGTCGACAACATCGAATTGGTCGGCACCCAAGCCAAAGTGACCTTCCGGGTGCAACGCCGCCAGCCGCTGTACACCAACACCCTCGCGTCGGTGACCTACCAGAACATCATCGGGCAGCGCTATCTCGCGCTGGCGCAGGGCCCCGGCGACAGCCACACCCTGATGAAGAACCACGACCAGATCCCGGTGGAGCGCACCAACCCGTCGCTGGACATCTCCTACATGCTCAACGGGTTCGAGCCGCTGTTCGCCGAACTGGATCCCGAGCAGGTCGACAACCTGTCCAACGCAACCGTTCTCGCCCTGCAGGGCAACACCACCTCGATGCTGACGGTCATCACGCAGGCGTCGGCGCTGGCCCAGACATTCGCCGGACCCGACGAGACCCTCGGCGTGCTGATCACCAACATGAACCAGCTGATGACCGATCTCGCCCAGCAGACGGACAACATGCAAAAAATGATCCATCAATCCCGGCAGGCGGTGGCGACGCTGAACAGCCGTCGCGACGACCTGGTGACCTCGGTGGGCTCGGTCAACGCCACCATGGGCCGGCTGGCGACCATCGTCGATAACGTCGCCCCGGACCTGACCGACTTCGTCAACCGTCAACCCGGCCTGTTGAACTACGGCATGCACGACGGACACGATCGGTTCGCCTACATGGCCGCGAACCTGCCGTTCGTGTTGCAGGGTTTGGCCCGCGTGAGCCAGGGCGGCAGCTACGCCGACGTCTACGCCTGCGATGTGGACATCTCGCTGTGGCGCGGCTTGTTCTATTGGTTCCGTGCCTTCGTCGCCGCCGCCACCCCCGGCAACGGCAACGAGGTCTGGCACACCCAGGCGTGTAGGTGAGCACCGTGACGAAAAAGCGTTCCCTGGAGTCCTACAACCGGCCGTGGCTGGGCGTGCTGTCGCTGGTCGTCCTCGGCGCGGTGCTGGTGGGCATCGTCGTGTACTCCAGCCTCGGCGTCGGTAAAACCCGCTACCGCGGCGAATTCGCCCAGGCCGCGCAGATCCACGGCGGCGACGCGGTGACCGTCGCCGGGGTCAAGGTCGGCGAAGTGGAATTCGTGAAACTCGCCGGCGATCACGTCACGGTGGGCTTCAACGTCGGCCGCAAGCTGCCACTGGGCGCCGACACCCGCGCGGCCATCAAACTGACCACGATCTTGGGATCGCGCTACCTGGAGTTGACCCCGGCCGGCGCCGGCAGCCTGCAGCACAAGACGATCCCGCTGTCCAACACCCAAGTCCCCTACGATCTGCAGCACACCCTGGCCGGGGCCACCCGCACCCTGGGCCCGGTGAACGCCGACCGGTTCGTCGATTCGATCAAGCTGCTCAACGCCAACCTCGGCGGCGTCGAAGAAGCGCTGCCGGCGGCGCTGGCCAACCTGCAATCGATGGCCACCATCCTCGCCGACCGGCGTGAACAACTCGGCGCCCTGCTCAACACCACCGACACCTTCACCACCATGCTGCGCAACCAGCGCGCCGACCTGGGCGTGCTGGTGTTGCAGGGGCGCGATGTGCTGCGGGAGATCGCCACCCGGCGCGCCTCGGTGCAGCGGCTGTTCGACAGCGCCACCACCATCGTCGACCGTGCCCGGACGATCCTCAACGACGAACCCGCCGTCAACCAGATGATCGTCGATTTCCGGGATTTCATGAAGATGACGGCCGACCACGACGCGCTGCTGCGCAGCTTTTTGCAGTCGACCCCGGTGGCGCTGCGCAATTTCGCCAACGCCACCGGCAGCGGCAACGCCGCCGATGTGTTCCTGCCCGCCGGGATCTTCGTCGACTCGTGGATGTGCGCGATCAGCGGGCGCGCCAAGCAGTTCAACCTTGTCGAGTACTTCAAGGACTGCGAATGAAACAGCACATCAAAAAGGCGGTGTGGACCCTGCTGGTGGTCGGCATGGTCGGGCTCGTCGCGCTGGTCACGGTGGGTCCGCGGCTGATCGAGCGCATCCCGCACGTCTCGCTGCACAAGATCAAGGTCACCGCCCAATTCCAGGACGCCGTCGGGCTGTACACCGGCAACGGGGTTTCGGTGCTGGGCATGGAGGTCGGCAAGGTCACCAGCATCACCCCCAAGGGCGGCTACGTCGAGGTGAAGCTGTCCATCGACGCCGACATCCCCATTCCGGCCGACGCCGAAGCCGTCACGGTGTCCACCTCGGTGCTGACCGACCGCCACGTGGAGCTCACCCCGCCCTATCACGGCGGACCCAAGCTGAAAAGCGGCGACGTGTTGACCCTCAACCGGACCCGCACCCCGGTGGAGTTCGAACGGACCCTGGCGATGATGGACAAGCTGGGCAGCGCCCTGCACGCCGATGCGGACGACCCGACCCAGGGGCCGCTCGGCGACTTCGTGAAACTCGGCTCGGGGATCACGCTGGGCAACGGTCCGGAAATCAAGGAGACCCTGGACAAGCTGTCCCAAGCGTTGCGGGTCGGGTCCGACAAGGGCGCCCACAGCAAAAAAAGCATCCAGGCCATCATCGACAACGTGGCCAACCTGGCCCAGGCGACCACCGACAACGACGCCGCGCTGCGGGAATTCGGCTCCTACGTGCACACCCTGTCCGACATCCTCGCCGAGGAGGATCTGGGCGCGGGCAACACCGGAGCCAAGATCAATGCCCTGCTCGCCGAGGCGTCCCGGCTGCTGGAAAACAACCAAGAGGGGCTGAAGGAGTCGTTCACCAACGTCCGGACCGTCGCCGATGTGCTGACCAACAATCAGCGTGACCTGACCGAGATCCTCGACGTGGGACCGCTGTTCGTCGACAACTTCTACAACATCATCGACGCCGGCGCCGGCAGCCTGCGCGCCCACCTGCTGGTCTCCAAGACGATCTTCCACAGCCAGTTCGGAAAGGAAATCTGCAACCTGATGGGGCTCAAGCAGCTCGCCTGCGCCACCGGAACAATCGCGGACTACGGCCCCGACTTCGGGTTGAGCGCGCTGCTCAACGTGATGCAAGACGGGATCGACCAACCGTGACACGCCGGACAACCCTGCGCCGCGGTCTGCGTGGCGTGCTGGCCACCGCCACGGCGGTCATGCTGGCCGGCTGCGGATTGAACCTGGAGAGCGTGGCGCTGCCCGCGCCGGGCGGTGGCGGCAGCTTCTACACGCTGTCCGCGGTGTTCTCCGACGCGCTGAACCTGCCGATCAAGGCCAAGGTCCGGCTGTACGGGGCGCAGATCGGTGAAGTCCAATCCATTGAGGCCCAAGATTTCAAGGCGCTGGTGACGTTCAAGGTCCGCGACGACGTGCCGCTGTACGCCGGGAGCACCGCCGAGCTGCGCGCCGCCACCCCGCTGGGCGACATCTTCTTGCAGATCAAACCCGACCCGAACCGGCCGAAGAATGCGGCCCTGCTCCGCAACGGCGACACCTTGCCGCTGGGCGCCACCGCGAACGCCCCGACGATCGAGGAGCTGATCGCCTCGATGGCGATGCTGGTCAACGGCGGCACCGTCCGGTATCTGGTCTCGATGCTCAACGGTGCCGGTAAGGCCGTGGGTGGCCGCGGCGAAAAGCTCGCGTTGCTGATCAACCAGTCCGGGACGCTGCTGTCGCGGATGAGCGCGCGGTCCGAACAACTGGAGGCGGCGCTGCAGCATTCGGCGGCGTTGGCGCAGACCATGACCGCGCGGCAGGCCACCATCGACGAGTCGCTGACCGACCTGGCGCCGGCGTTGAACGTGATCGCCGACAACACCAACGACCTGACGGAGCTGATCGACACCGGCGCGCGCATCACCAACCAGCTGGCCCGGTTCCCCTCCATCGCGGGCACCGACACCCGAAGCCTCAGCGTCGATCTCAACAAGCTGGCCCGGGTGTTCAACGAGATCACCGTCGACCCCGAGCTGTCGCTGACCCCGTTCAACCGGTTCCTGGGCATCATGATGAAAACCTTCAACGGCACCGCGATGCACCTCGAGGGCGAGGTCACCAAGATCACGTTGGCGCCGTGGCCCGACAAGAACTATCCCGGCGATCCCGGCATGCACTGGACCGACGGCACCGACTGGCATCTGATGATCGGCGCGCTGCGCTACGAGTGGAACATGCTGCTCTACCAGATCTACGGGGCGCGGCAATGAGACCCTTCTTGGACCTGCTCAACCTCGGCTGCGCATTCCTGATCTGGATCGTCAAGGGCGGCTACCGCCGCCGCATCCTGGTGTCGGGCCTCGGCTTGCTGCTCACCACCGCGATCGCGGCAACCTACGTCACCCTCTGGGGGGTCGGGATCAACCCCGCCCAGAAGACGATCTCGGTGCGGGTGGTGTTGCCCGAATCCGGTGGGCTGCTGGGGAACCAGGATGTCACCCTGCGCGGCATCCCGATCGGGCACGTCACCGCGGTGCGGCTCACCGAGCACGGCACCGAGGCGGTGGCCGCCATCCGGGCCGATACCCCGATCCCGCGGGACACCCAGGTGCGGGTGTCGGGCCTGTCGGTGGCCGGGGAGCAGTACCTCGACTTTCGGCCCGAACACGACTCCGGGCCGTATCTGACCAACGGATCGGTCATCGGCCGGGACCAGACCACCGTCCCGGTGTCGCTGCCGCAGATCATCGATGACAGCAAGGGGGCGCTGGCCCAGATCGACGCCGAGAAGCTGACCGCGGTCTTCGGGGAGCTGCGGGTCAGTCCGCAAGGGCCGCAGAAGCTGTCGTCGCTGTTGGACGGCACGGTGTTGCTGGCGTCGACCCTGGACGGGGTGTTGCCGCAGACCGTCAGCATGCTGCGCAACACCCAGGTCACGTTCACCACGCTGAACGACACCTCCGCGGGTTTGGGCGGCACCTCCGCGGATCTGCAGAAGGTGCTGGCCGGGGTGAACAAGATGGACGGCGGTTTTCGGACCCTGGTCGATCAGGGTGAGGCCGAGCTGGGCCGGGTGGACGGCTTCATCGCCGACAACCGGGAGAACGTCTACGCGCTGCTCGGCAACCTGACCACGGTCGCGCAGATCATGTACCTGCGGGTGCCGGCGCTGCGGGACCTGTGGCGCCCCGATCACGAGTCGCTGGTCGACCACATCTCCAGCGTGGTGCATGACGGCGGCATCTGGGTGCTCGGTGACCTGTACCCGAGATACCGCTGCGACTACGATCTGCCGCGCCAGCCGCCGTCGGCCGCGGACTTCCCGGCGCCGTATCGCCACACCTACTGCAACAACCCCGACCCGTCGCTGCTGGTGCGCGGTGCCCGCAACGCGCCGCGGCCGCCCGGTGACGACACCGCCGGTCCCCCGCCGGGCTATGACCCGCTGGAGACCCTCGAACCGCCACCGGTGTACCCGCCGTATTCGCTGCCCACCACCTACGGCGGGCCACCGCTGCCGGCGTGGGTCCCCAACTAACGGAAGGCCAAGGAGCAATGCCCAAGACGCGCTTCAACGACGTATTCGACCGGCTCGCCGAACAAGTGGCCGCCGACATCGAGCGCGGGCCACCGACGACGCCGTTGAGGCCGCACCCGAGGCCGCCGACAACGCGGAGGCCGCGCCCGAGGACGCGCCGCCCGCAGCCGAGGACGCGCCCCGACGATGGCGCGGCAGGCGCGGAGGACTGCGAGGCCGGTCCCGCCGTCGCCGGGCGGTGGCGGCGCCGGGCGGTTCCCGCGGTGATCGCCGCCATTGTCGTGGCGTCCCTGGGGTTCTCGGGGTTTCTGGGGTGGCGTCTGTATGAGGTGCACGCCACCACGGCTGCCGGTGAGGCCGCTCTCGCGGCGGCCAAAAGCTACGCGCTAGTGCTGACCACCCTGGACTCAAAGAGCATCGACGACAACTACACCCAGGCCATCGACGGCGCCACCGGAGAGTTCAAGGAGGCCTACAGCCTGGGTTCGGCGCAATTGCGTCAAACCCTGATCGACAACAACGCCGCCGGTAAGGGTGTGGTGGTCGACGCGGCGGTGAAGTCGGCGACCAAGACCAAGGTCGAGGTCCTGCTGTTCGTCGACCAATCGATCACCAACTCCGTGCGATCCGAACCCCGCATCGACCGCAACCGGATCCAGATGACCATGGAATTGGTGGATGGCCGTTGGCTGGCAAGCCAAGTCGAGCTGGTCTGAGACATTCAGGAGAACCCCGTGACCGCAATCAGTGACGACGTCGACCTGGCCGACGAGGTCGACGACGAGGCCGTGCCCGACCGACGGGCCCGGCTGCGCGGTTGGGGGCAGCGGGCCCGCCGCTGGGCGGCGGTCGTGGCGGCTGCCGCCATACTCGCCGGGGCGCTCGTCGAGGGCTGGCTGCTGTTGCAGCAGCACCGCGGCGACGTCGCCGCACGGCAAGCCCTCGATGCGGCACGCAGCTACGCGGTGACGCTGACCACCGCGGACCCCGCCACCATCGATCACCAGATCACCGAGATCATCGACAACTCCACCGGCGAGTTTCACGACCGGTACACCAAACACAGTGCGGAACTGCGCGGGATGCTGCTCGCCAACAAGGTGACCACCCGCGGCAAAGTCGTCGACTCCGCGGTCAAATCCGCGACCCCGCAGCAGGTCACCGTGCTGCTGTTCGTCAAACAGACGTTCACCAGCGCCGCCCTGCCCGAGCGGCCCGACGGTCAGCCGGCCGATCCGCCGCCGGACGTAACGAGCATGACGATGACCATGCAGAAGATCAACGACCGGTGGCTGGTCAGCAACGTGGTCCCGGCCGAGCAGCAGGGGTGACCGCCGTGAAACCCGCTGCGTTGCTGACGATGCTGGTCGCCGCGGCCGCGCTGGTGGTGACCGCGCCGGTGGCCGCCGCCTCCGCCGAGCAGTTCTGCGGCGAACTGGGCGCGGCCTGGGACGGCGGCCACTGCACGACGGTGGTGGTCTCCCCCCGCAAGGCCGAGCGGCTCATCTCCTTCGACCTGCCTCCGCTGCTGGACGACCCGACCGCCGGGCCGGTGGTGCGCGACTTTTATCACCGGCTGATGAACGGCTGGCGCAAATCGGGCTCCGAGGCGATCCGGGACAGCAGCGCGTCGGCCTACTACGACGCCTATCCCGGCCCCGGCGCGGTGCAGACCTTGGTGGTGCACGAGGACCTCGAACCGTTTGGGATGCAACCCAACAACGCCTACCGCACCTTTGTTTTCGACGGCGCTAAGGGACAGCGGTTGATGTTGGCCGATCTGTTCAAGCCGGGTGTCGATCCCAAGGCGGTGATCCCGGCGGCGGCCGCACCGGT
>PPEA01000664.1 GCA_002967005.1 Mycobacterium talmoniae | reverse complement strand
TGCGGACATAGGCCATTCGGGCACCTACGGCCCAAAATTAGTGCGCAAATTTCGCTTCACCGCCCACCAACACCGCAGGTCACAGACCTACGGGGTCGCGAACCTCCGCTCGGTGATAAAAGTCAGGTTACATGGGCGCGACCGGATCGCGGATGAGCCTTGCAGCAGTTGAACGGGTCAGGTCACGGTAGATTCGTCGGCGCTTTCGGAAAGCACGTAGTACGTTCCCCTCCTTACGCCACGACGAGCGAGCACACCGTCACGCACCAGTGTCTGCAGAACTTCGCGGGCCTCCTCCGAGGTTATCGCCGCCATTTCACGAAGGTTGCTATTAGTCACGCGACCCGTTTTGCGTACGATCAGGAGAGCTTTATCAGCCACCGATTCGAACTCCTGCTCGATGCCAGCGTCGAAGGCGCGGGTGGGTGGATAGGCGACGTCCATGAGCGTGAGCCGTTGGATCGGTATGATTCCCGGGCTGATCGCTGTAACCGGCATATCATCGGCTACTGCTGTGCCAGCATGGTGACGCCCAACAGAGGCTCTATCTTGCCCGGATATTCCGGCCGCCGCAGAGTTAAAGCTGTCCTCAACGACCGACCGCAACTCTCCATCGTTCAACGCGGCGAAAGCGACCAGTGGGGTGAGACGCAATAGGCGTTTCATAGCTTCTCTCATGAGCTGCATTCGTGAATCTACCGCGCCGGAATCAACGCGCGACAGAAACTCATGCGCGATTGCTCTAGCAAGACGCCGGTCCGCGGCGATTGTCGGTCGTTCCATGATATTGACCAGCTCGTCCTCGCCGAACTGGGCGAGATCAATGTCGAATCCTAAAATCTCGGCACGCCACCAGAGGCGCCGGAAGGTATTTCGGTTGACGTTACCGAGGAAACGTCGCTTATCGGCCTGTGCGCCAAACCGCCATACTGCGACATCGAGGAGCCAACAACATGTCAGGTAACTCCACACCTCTTCGTACGAGGCCTCATTTGGAGTGATCACGAGCCGCTCGCGGAGTAGACGGGCTGCGCGGCCTTCAAACTCTGAGGGGTTCTGCAGTTCGGATGGCATACCGTGCTCCCGCGCGAGAGCAACAACCTCGCTGCGGAGGTTCGCTAGGTCTTGGTCTTGGATCCGAGTTCCACCCACCGGGGTATAAGTAACAGAGCTAGCTTCGTAAGGCATGGAGGAACTTAGCTTTTCAAGGTTCGTATCCAATAGGGCTTCTACTACTTCGAGCGCCGATTCGCGGGCGAGGCGGGGCAGAACTAACATTTAGCCGATGACACCGAAGTGGGCTTGGAGTTCGGCGTTGAACCGAGGTGCTTCGTGCCTGCTACGGGAACGCAGCGTTGCCACCGGCACTCCAGGCCAGCACGTGGACAATAGGTCGAATAGCATCCGGCCTATCGATCCGTCCGCGAATACTTCTGGGTTCTCCACAAAACGCTCGATGCGCAGCGCTTCCGTTATCAAGGTGCGCGCGACATCGAATATCACGAAGGACCATATTGTGTGGGTGCGCGCATCAGAACTGCCCGATCGCAGTATATCTGGCAGTGTCGGATGGCCGGAATTGACGAGCAGGCGCAGGCCACCGAGCACTGGGACGTCGAGATCGTCGGGATCCCAGTCGAGTGCCCAGGCTGCGGTATCGGGATAGCGTGCGATTTGGCGGAAGTCCGCAGCTGTAACCGGGAACCTAGAAGCGCCACCTTCGAGCGCAACCTGCGATTTGTCTGTCCACAGGGTGGCCCCCGTCCGCTTCGGTGAGATGACGGAGGCATGACGGCCGGGGTGCCGGAGCACGAGCCGGGTCACCAACGTCAATCGTCCGCCGGCCATGGCTCCAGGGACGAGGAGCGTCAGAGTGGCGCGGACGGCGCCCCTGTGCGTGCCCAGCTCAAGAACGGGCCCGTCGCCGCCTAGACGTGTGGTGTTGCAGCGCCACGTGGCCGTAAGCGCGAGGGCCGCGTCTCCGCCGAGTTCACATCCCTTGCGAACTAGGTCAAGGTCGACCTCGATCACGCGAGCGAGCTCTAGGTTGGTGAAGGGATCCCAGTGATCAAGTCGGTCGCCGATTTCTGAACCGTTCTCCAGAGTCCACGGTGAGCCGACCATTGCGTCGTCGGGGGGAAGAAGGTACGGCACGGCTGCGCGTGTTCTCACACTCCCTCCACTACGATATCGACCTGCATCATTTCCTCGCGGAGCTCGACCTCCACGGCCCAGATCCCGTCCACGCCTTCGGGGCCCACAACGATCTTTGGTTTCGAGTGGCGGTAGCCTGAAGGATCGAGCCATGAGTGCACATCGGGCGCGACATAGCCTGCTGGTGGGTCAATTTCGACTTGGTTACCGTCGTTAGTCAGGATCTCTACGGTTGCCGACAGCCGCAGGCGGTTTCCACGGCCTCGGAGTTCGAACGGGTAGCGCACGACCGGGACGCCATCAGCCGCGATTGCCGGCGTCGGGTCCCCGCCCTGCTTCACCTGCGGCGGGCGCGACGTGAGTTTCGGAATCGCGACCCCATCCTCCGATTGATCAACCACTGTCTGCCGGAAGTTCGTTTCCGCGCTAGCGCTAATGGTCCCGTCAATCCATGTGTCGCTCGTTGCTTCATCAATGTCACGACTTCCAGGCGAACGGCGTCGGCGTGTGGGCTTGTCCGTGCGAGGAGTCTGGGGGCGTCGGGCACCTGGCCCCTCGTGTCCGGGCATCAGTGCCGCAAGGGCGTCAGCGAATTCGCCAAGGGGTATGCCGTCGGACTGATCGAGGGCTGTGATCGAAGGCTCATACCCCGCGGCATTACGGCATTCCCGCTGGATACGGTCGAGTGCGACCTTCACATATGTCCGCCAGTGCCGGTCGCTGACGAACCGGTAAACCCAGTCATCGTGTGTGGGCGGCTCAGCGGCCTTGAAGACCTCGTCGACATCCAGTGCGCACTTGAATACACCGCAGTACCCCATTCGGCCAACCGCTGGGGCTGCTCCGGCCAAGTATTTCACGACTAACTCAGGTGTGCGCATGAGGGCAATATGATGCACGGAACCTGCTGTGAGATGGGCGCCTTGCGGAACTGGGCGCTCGGGGAGATCAGCTGGCGCCATTGGACCCTTCTGGATCGTCAGACGGCCGAGGGTCTTACCGGGGCGGAGGCACCTGATCTCCCTATCGAGTGTCAATTCGTCCTCACCGCTGGGCTCATGGCGCATAAGGTCCATAGCTTCGACAAACCCACGCAGCCTGGGGTGGGTGCGCGGATCCGGAATCCGGACCCTCACCCCGTTATCCACAACTCGGAACTCCATGGAGTGCCGTGTTCCACCTGGGGTGTCAATCATGCGGGGCCAAAAGTTCCAGGCCACCGCCTCAGCAATGAATTGCATAGTGGCGTCAGATTCGTCCGTGCCCTGGATCGTCACGGCGGGCGCAACCACCATCACGGTGGTGCCCGTCATGCTTGCGTCATCGCGTGCGGGAAGACCGAGCATGGCTGCCACGTCGCCGCCTCACGGCCGAGTACTGGTTCGGGAATGCCGTCGCTCATCCTGCCCCACCAGTGTCGGCCGGTATATGGGCGGCCATCCACAGTGAAATTGTCGCCGAGGCCGCATGCGATGAGTCTACGTTCTAGGCGGTTACCTGTTGTGGTACAAAGGGTGTCGATGACGATGGTCCGCGCACGGCTCGCGATGTAGAAGGCGGCTTTACCATACCCGAATGATCCACCGCCAAACTCCTTATCGGGAGGCTGGCCGATATTACGTACGAAGTCGACAAAGTCTCTGGGTGTGCTGGGGTCGTCAGCGCGGGTAGGGCCGACGAGGCCATGGGTTCCAAAGTCGGCGACATACAAATTCTGCATACCGTCCCTTAGCTCTGCTTCGAGTGGCAGACCGAGTGGAGGATCGACGAGGATGCATTCCCGCACCGCTGCTACTTGGCGTGCTTCCAAGTTTGTGCGTCCGATTTCGACACGAATTCCGCCGACGTCAGGACGCTTAGCGTCCCAGCAGTTCTGGATGGCCTCGCGTACGAGTACCTCGAGAGGCTCGGTGTCAGGTCGCCCCAGTTGATTAAGCACTCCGACGGCGGCCAGTCCTCCCGTCGCGCTATAGGGCTCTGAAAACCTTTCGAGGGTAATCATGCCGCATGTCCTGAGCCGATCGTCCGCATGAGTTTCTCGTAGGACGCATCTCCGAGGGCACGGTCCAGCTGACTATTGAGGTCGATGACATACGTGAGGTCGACTACTCCGATTGGGCGTTGCCCCCCAGCGAACGAAGCTGGCACGATCCGCGGAGTGTGGTCGTCGACGAGTAGCGTCAGCCGCTCCCGCACGTCGAAGGTCACCTCGGCGATTGCTGGCAGATCGACCACGTTCAGCCCAGCAGCGGTCAGTGCCTCGAAGAGCCTCTCTGCGGATACGCCTGCTGCAAGCAATTCGTCCACGAGCGAAGTAACCGAGCGACCACCACCGTGGACTTCCTCGAGTCGAACAAGGTGCAGGTAAAGCGCACCCCCTTGTGGGCCCAGCAGCTGATCCTCACCGTGGATGGTCACTCGGTGCCCGGTATGTGACCTAGTTGTCTTTACCTCGATCGCCGTACCGTCGCGACGGATATCATGGCGAGAGCCGAAGGGGCCGACCCAAAACTCGATCCCGGGAACACCACTGGCGTGCACCGCATCAGCGACGACGAGAAGCTCACCGAGAATCGCCGCGAGTTTCTCACGTCTGGGCTGTTGAGCGGAGGCAACTAAAAACTGCCGCCAACGCCGTAGGACTGTCTCGACCGCAACGTCGGCATCCTCATTATGCGACACCCGTTCGATTACAGCGACCACAAAGTGGTCAAAGACCTCTACCAGAGATTCCAGCAGGCAGACGACGTCGAGAACGGTGGTTTCTATTCCGGCGATTACTAAGTTACGCATGGTTACCGCGAGGGTTGCGACTTCGGTGACCGGCGCGGCACCCGACACTGAGTGCAATAACAAGTGCTGTTGTGATTGTTCGTCGATCCCGACAAATACGCCGTCGACTGAGTCAATCGGGAGCACAGCAAGATCATGCCCCTGAGGACGCTGCTGGGCCCTAAGTGCAGTGAATGCGATTCTTACCTCGTCGATCATTGCGTTGGCACCTCGGGTTCGTCGGGCTCGTCGCTATCATCGGGAGCGTCGACCTGCACACCGGGCATGGCTGCTATGTCCGCGGTGACATACTCAACATTTGCCGCGAGTGAGCGGCTCTCAGGGAAGACCATGCCCACCCCAATGATGTGTCGCTCGGCATTTAACGCAGTACGCGTGCCTATTGTCCCGCGCACGGGTCGGCTATCCTTAGAAACTGGGTACAGCAAGAGCAAACCCGATCCATCGCCAAATCCCCCCAGTTCGCGTGGGTCTCGCATCTGGACCAGTTTCTTGACCGAAGTTTCGGCTGTCAGTTCACTTGGTGGCACGTCGAGATCAATTACGCGATCATTGCGGCTCATCAATGCTTTGATATCTGCATATGTCGATCCTCCGATTACGTTGAGTCGGGCACGGTTGATGCATCCGACAGGCTTCTCCAACCCGAGATCGATCTCGCCGAGGTAGTCTGACATTGAACTACGTCCCATGACTGCGATATTAAAAGTTAGTAGTTCACCCTCATCTCGGCGGTTAAGAATGTAGCGGTTGATGAGGTCGCTATCCATGTCCCTGCTGTTTTCGTGGAAGTTGTACATCGACAGGAAACTGATGATCTCGCGACTGTCGATTCCCCTGAAGATGATGACGCCATGGCTCTTAGGTCGCCGTTCTGCTCTCTCGGTTGCCACTCTCATCAGTTGGCGCGCGGCATCGATATTTGTCGCGAGCCATGCGGGATCCTCGTGATTGAACAGGATCGTCTGCAGCCGGCGACCGGAGTAGGACGCTTCGGCTCTACGAGCGTTCTGCATCTTCGCGGCGGCTGTGATGGCCAGCTTGGGATGGGTACGAATGCGGACACCAAACTGCTCGGGCGTGAGGTGCTCCACTTCGAGCCGTTCGATGTCGTAGCGAATTTCCTGCTCAACGGTCGCTAGGTGGTGGAACCACGCCCGCATTTCGTCGGTCATCCAGATGCGGGTGAGATCGGCGTAGCCGTTGCGGTAGCCGAACCACCTGCCCATCTGAAGCAGGGTGTCGTAGGCGGAAGCGGTGCGCACGAAAAACGAAACGGACAAGCCTTCAAGCGTGAGTCCTCGGGAGAGCGTGTTGCCGCCAACCGCGACGATAATTCGCGGGTTCTGGTCATCGAAGTTCAGGCGTTCGGCGCTTCGGGAGTTATCGACGATGACCTCGACTGCGCTGGCAACCGCCGGTAGTCGCGCCGCAACGTCCTCCCAAGGGACTGGGTCGAGCCCGAATTCGCTCGCGGCCACCTCTTCGCACTCATTCGACCACTGCTGCTCGAGTGACGAAATGAGCACGGAGTCGCATCGCTCAATGCGAGCGGACAACAAATCGAGATGGTCTTTGATCGCACTGGCAGTACTTTCGTGGACGTCGATGTGCTGTGAGGAGTGGACCAGCGCGGTCGCATGGGGATTGCCTTTGCCCCGCGCGCGTCGAGCGGCGGTGCTCATTAAGAAGTACCGGAGCGCTGCATCCAAGCTGTCTGTGATCTTGGGTTCAAATAAGTGACGATTTGCTGCGCCTTTCGGCCGCAGGTCATCGATCTCATCATCAGGCACGGACCGCACGAAGTTGTTACCGTCTTCACCGACATCCGTGTCGTCGAAGTTCAGCGACTCACGACCGAAGATCGCCTCCGGCCCGATGTACACCGCTGGGCGGGGCAGGTCGACAATGAAATCGCGTGGATAAAGATCTTCGTAGTTCGTTGGGTCTATTAGGACGTTCGCGAACGGTGTTGCTGTGTAACCGACATACGCGGATTTGGGCACTCCGTTGACGATGTCTCTGACTAAGCCGTTGATCCGTGTCGGCTGTCGGTCCGGCTTTGCTGTGTTAACTGTGGCTTGGTCGGCTTCATCATCGATGATCAGGACTGGACACGCGCCCAGTACCTCGCTCCTAGCCGCGAAGAGCCACTTCTTAAGTGCACGCAACCGTGGCCCGTTCTTCTTGACAACCGCCAACACTCGTTGATCGAGGGTGGACAGCAATGCATCAACATTAGCGGTAGGCCGGAAGTCTTCTTCGTTGGTCAACCTGTGCCATTTGCCTGGAAGTGGTCCCCACAATTGTTCGTTGAGGCGGTCTTGCGTCTGATGGCGAAGGGCGTTATGTATACCCGATAGCACAATGAACAGCCGGTATCCGGCATCGGCTGCTTTCGCTATTACCGCCGTGAAGTTCGTAGTTTTCCCGCTTTGTACGTGTCCCAACACCAGCCCGCGACACTGGTATTCGCCGTCTCCTGCGGGGTTCGGGAGATTGGCCACTACCTTCGTGGAGGACTGGTCTAGGTCATGGATAGCCTCGTCGTTCCATCCGTCGTTACGCAAGATGTCCACAAGGGCTGACCAGTTCCGATCCTCCGACCTTGGCCCCGGATACCATGACTCGATGTTTCCCGCGACCACGCTTGTCGGAGTCTGCGCCTGTTGGACCCGTTCGTTTAGTTCGCGGATCCGGTCTGCCGCCTCTTCCACACGCGCACGGTCAACGAGCTCGGACAATTCCGCAACGGCCTCATCAAGCGATAGGGGCTTTCCGTCACGCATGATTCTGGCTAGCTGACGTACTACGGGATCTTCGGCTGTCAACATATCGAGGTCACTCAATTGAGTCGTACTCCTTGCAAATGAAAGTGGGATGTGTGGTTGGAGTCATGGGAGGTTTGGCCTTCGCTGTTAGAGGCCCGCTCGCCACAATCGCATACCTACACAACAGGCCGCGTTCGGTGTTAACCATGGTGCGTTTAGTGCTCCGACCGCAGGCCGGGAAACACCTCCTCGAGAATGCTCAGTAGTTCCAAGGCGCGACTCCGGTTTATCTGCAGTACCTGGCTGGTTGTTCCGTCTGACGCGTACGTTTCCAGCTGTAGGATTCGTTCTTCCCGTCTTGTGCGGTCGTAGGTCCATCCGCATTCGACTTGGGTTCTAAAGCTAATCGTTCGGTCATCGCGATATCGAAAGCTAGTGATAAGAGCCATGGGTCTGGGTAGCGCCTCTCCGGATAGTTGCAACAATCCAGCGGCCGACGGGCTGGAGCCTCCAGACGCTCGCAGCACGATGCTAGAGGTAAAGCACGATGCTAGAGGTAAGAAGCAGGTTATAGCCCAAATTCGGTGAAAATCAACGAATCGCGCAGCGTCAGAGGGCCTTGGAGTAGAGGTGGTGGCGTGGTGGGGGTCCTCCTCGTCCCGCGGCTGCCTAGCTCGCGCGGTCGAGGGCTGCGACACAGTTAGCTTTCGCATGGCTTGGCTCCGTGGCGCCGATCGCGGAAGAGGAGAGGCTGCGATCGATCATGAAGCGCTGCCGCGCGTTGGCAGTGGTCTGTGCGGCTGTGAACTGGACAACCTTGGTGGCGCCGACTCGTCGCTCTAGCACTCCCGCGAGTGCTTGTGCTAGTGGCGACCGAGCGCGGCCATGCGCAGCTGTCACCGTGGGCCGCTTTCACCGAGGGAGCAGACCAACCCGCGCACCGATCCCCTGCTGGCTGCAAACTGCAACGGTTCCACTGCTTAGGGGCGGTGTTGGCCATCCCAGCAGTATTGCTACTGGGGCGACGTTCGTGTCCGTTCTGGCGCAAAGCTGAGTACCGCGCGCCCTGTTCGGCTGTCACGAACTTGGTTTTCGCGAGTGGCTGGTGATGAAACCCCACATGTCGAAGTGCGGTGGGCTGATTAAGGGTTCTGCCCATCGGTGGCTTCCCTGAGTTGGTCACGTAGCGCCTGGATTTCGCCGCGGAGTTCATCGATGTGAGAAACAGTGATGGCTTGCCCTGAGACGTCTTCTTCGGCGACGCGTTGGACGATCCAAGATGCGATTGTCGCGGTGATCGTCCCAAGCAGGCTGATACCGCCGATCATGAGGAATACCGCAATGGCGCGGCCGACGTTGGTGACTGGGTACTCATCACCGTAGTTGACGGTAGTGACAGTGCTGATTGACCACCACAGCGCTTGGCCAAAATTGGTGATCTTGGCATCGGGAACTTGGCGCTCGGTCTGCAGCGTGGCCAAGGCTGCCACGTAAACCAGCAATAGTGCACCCGCCACGGTATAGACCATGACGCGGCCGCGGATCGCGTTACCTACTGCCCTATGCAGCGTGCTGACCAGAATGACCAATCGCACCAACCGCAACGGTCGAAGCAACGGGAGTACGACGACTGCGAGATCGAGGAGATGCCGCACAAACCAGTGTCTCCGGTCCGGGGCAAGCCACAGGCGCACTCCGTAGTCGATGGCAAAGGCGATCCAGGCTGCCTTTATCAGGGCGTCGATTACGTTGGCGGACTGCCCGCGCGGCTGCACAAGAACGTCGATCGAGTATGCCGCGAGAAACGTGAAGGCAACCGCAGCCAGCGGCCATTCCGCGCGTCGCTCCCAACGGTCCAGCGAGGCTCGCGCAACATTCATGGCAACAGTGTGCATCACGCAGACGGCACGGATAGGCCATCTGATTTCAGCAGTTTTGTCCCTCACTGGTCTCCCGTCTGCTGCGACAGAGCGGCTCAGAAACCCCGCCAGCATCTCAGTCCACAGGCACCGCCAGCGACGCCAGCAACCCCGTGCGATGTGTCTCGCCCCCGCGATCAGGTCGATCTCCTCGGCGACGAAGACCCGGGCCGGGCTGTCGGTGACGCCAGATATTCCTCGCCCGCGCTCTCGGCCTGCAGGCCGCGGTTGACAGTCGGCTCGGTGATGGTCGTGCAGTCCGCGAAGGGACGATATACGGGGCGGCCGATCGGCCAACACGACCGGGAAGGCGTGTGCCGCCAGCCGCAGCCGATCAGCCCGGAGGTGAGCACCTCGTGGCGCAAAGCGGACCACTCCGGGCTGCCTTCGGCCGCTGCCGCTGACCACCTAGCTGCATGTAGACCGGGACTCAGAAATGGCGACAGTTCGGCGATTCATTCCCTCACAGAGATCTGGTCGGGGTCGAGTAGCCCCCGACCGATCAGGATCGACGCCCATGGGCCGGCCACCTCGATGAGCTTGCGGTTGAAAGATTGCCACCGGATGTCATCGCTGAACCTGTCGCGCAGCGCGGTCACGTAGGTGGCAAGCGATTCGAGGTCGTTGGTTGACGCCAGGTAGCTGCATGTCTTTTCCATGTGGTGCAGCAGGTTGTGGTCGATCGCCCACTGCGCGAGGGCTCGGGTGGTGTCGATGGCATCGATGCAGGTCAGCACACGTGCCAAGCCGTCGATGAGCAAGTCGGCAAAGAGCTCCAGGTCGGTGGTTTCGTCGAAGCCCACCTCCGAGGGCAGCTGTGGCACCAACCGCTCCCACCGTCTGTCGAGGACGTACTCGCGAGGGGGTTTGCGGCTATCGGGCCACTCGAGGTACACCGCGTCCATGTCTGTGGACCCCACCCCGACGTTGACGAAAAACGAATGCTGCGGCGTGACGCCATTCCACTTGCTGCCCTGAAAATTGATCAGGTCGTACAGCGGGCCGCGGGCCCTGCGGAACGTCCTGCCGGACTTGGTAAAACCACGCGGCTTGAGAAACGACCGGACGTGCGTGGAGAGCAGCTGCTCCAGCGTTTGGCGGAGCACGCCTGTGCGGGATAGGTATTCGCTCACCGTGACCCCAACCTGTCCGGGCGCCGTCTGGGGCGCCGCCACCCGATTTTCAGTCCCGTTCCCGAGCGGGCAGGCCGCGCGAAGCGGGACTCCAGCGCGATGGTGCCGGCCTGACCAAGATCGCCGCACGCCCATCACACAACACTTAAGTTAGCTTCCATGCCCCGCCAGCTGCCGCCCTCATCCCGCGGAATCCGCCAGATCGCCGCGGGCCTCGGTGCCCTGGACACCGAGGTGTTCGAGGCGGTCGCCACCTCGCACGGTCCGGTCCTGGACACCGCCATGCCGGCGCTGACCCGCGCCGCCGACCACAGCAAGCTGTGGCTGGCGATCGCCGCGGTGATGGCGGCGACCGGCAACCGCTCGGTGCGCCGCGGTGCCGGCCGCGGCGTGGCGAGCCTGGCGGTCACCAGCCTGATCACCAACCAGCTGGCCAAACGGGTGTGGCGGCGCCAGCGCCCGGTGCTCGGGTCGTGCCCGCCGCGCGGCGGTTGCTGCGCTACCCGACGTCGTATTCGATGCCGTCCGGGCATTCGGCCAGCGCCGCCGCGTTCACCGTCGGTGTCGGACTGGAGAACCCGACGCTGGGCCTGCTGCTGGCGGCGCTGGCGGCCTGGTCGGGTTCTCCCGGGTGCGACCGGCGCGCACTATCCCGGCGACGTGCTGGCCGGCTTCGGGATCGGCGCGGCGATCGCCGGGCTGGGCGGGCGGCTGGTCCCGCCGATCGTCGACCGCCGGCTGCCCAGCGCCGACCGCTGCGCGCGGGTCATGCCGATCAGCCTGTCGCAGACCGCCAGGAGCTGGTCGTAGCCGACCCGCGAAAGGTGAATGGCCGCCGAGTCGTACACCGTCAGGTGGTGGGCCAGCGCGGACAAGGTGGTCATCGTCCCGGCCACCCCCACCCAGGTCCGGGCGCCCTGCACCGGGACCACGCGCAGCGCGTCGGCGAGCCGCTCGCGGACCACGCCGCGCGCCGCCGTCACCTCGGCGGCGCTGGGCGGGTCGGAGTGCAGGCAGCGTTCGGTCAGCCGCACACAGCCGATGTCGGCCGAGTAGCTGGCCGACACGCCCTCGGCGGCGGTCCCGACGACCACCTCGGTGGACCCGCCGCCCAGGTCGACGACCACGAACGGCGCACCGGCGGAATCTAATTCGTCGACCGCGCCGCGGAAGGACAGCTCGGCTTCCTCGGCGCCGCTGATCACCTCGGCGCCCACCGCGCGAGAAGGCACCACCGCGCCGAGCACCTCGGCGGTCATCGCGAAAAAGTCATCCCGGTTGGCGGCGTCGCGGGCCGCGACGTGGCGACCATCCGCACGTCGCGACCCGGTGGGTGCGCAGCAGCGCGGCGTAGTCGACCAGCGCGGCCCGGGTCCGCGCCACCGCGTCCGGGGCGAACTCACCGGTGGCGTCAACGCCCTGACCCCAACCGCACGATGCGCATCTCGCGGTGCACCTCACGCAGGTGGCGCCCAC
>PPEA01000663.1 GCA_002967005.1 Mycobacterium talmoniae | reverse complement strand
ATGGGCCGAGCGGGTGCGGCTGCACCGGGCGCGGCGGCCACCGTCCTGGCGCACCGTGGAAACCACCGACGTGGCGATGCACTTGCGGGCCGCCGATGCCCCGGTGCTGCTGGACTGTCTGGGTACCTGGCTGACCGCCCGCGTCGACCTGCACCGGGCGTGGGAGGGCGCCGGGTTGGACGCCGTGCACGCCGATATCGAAGAGCTGGTAACGGCGTGGCGGGAGTGTGCGGTGCCGGCGGTGGCGGTCAGCAACGAGGTGGGCAGCGGGGTGGTGCCGGCCAGCGCCTCGGGCCGATACAGCCGCTCGTCGGTGCTGGTGCGGGCGGCCAGCCGCTGCCCGGCCCCGGTGGCGAACGACCAGCCGGCCAGCACCACCCCGTGCGCGGCCGGGTGGATGAGGATATTGGCGGGGGTGAGCGCGCCGTGCACCCAGCCCGCGGCGTGCACGGCGGCCAGCGCCCGCAGCAGCCGGCGGTGCATCCAGGCGTAGTCGCGCGGGTCCAGGCCGTCCGGGTAGGCGGCGGCGACGTCGGCCGAGGGTGACGAACCCGTCCAGCAGCGGGGCCAGCACGCTGACCCGGCGGGCGGCGCCGGTGGCGTCGTCGTGGTGGGTGAGCGTGTCGGTGAGCCGGGTCAGATACGGCGGCAGCCAGGTTTCGGCGGCGGCCAGCTCTGCGAGGTCGCGCAGCGCGGCCTGTTCGGCCTCGATCAGCATGTTGGAGCCCGGTTTCGGGGCAGTTTCAGCATCACCTGGGCGCCGTCGGCGGTGGTGGCGGTGTACAGGTTGGCCACCGAGCCACGCCGGTGCAACGGGCCCAGCCGGTAGCTCTGGCTGCTCGACGCCAGCGTGGTGACTTGGTCGGTGTTCATTGTTTTAGTGTATACGACTAGAATTCTGGTTGGCGACACCGAATGCGCCCGGCCCGCCCCCGCCGCCGAGCAGACGCAAATTCGCACGCGAAACGCCCGCGCGATGCGATTCTGTGTCTGCTCGCCCGGAGAACAGCTGTCCGGTTAAGTTGTCCGGCAAGCCGCCAACCGCGGCACCAAGCCAAGCCGAGAGTGATCATGCGAGTTGACGGGCGCGATATCCGGGTAACCGGCAGCCTGCTGCAACCCCCGATCCGGCGCACCAACGACATCTTGCGGCTGGCGCTGGCGGCGGTGTTCCTCGCGGTGGTGATCACCAGTTCGCTGGTCACCCGCTACGAGTGGGTGGCGCTGGAACGCTCGGTCTCCCGGATCGTCGGGGTGCTGTCCCCCACCCAGTCCAACCTGGTCTACCTGGCCTACGGCGTGGCCATCCTGGCGTTGCCGTTCATGATCCTGATCGGGCTGCTCGCCGGGCGGCAGTGGAAACTGCTCGGCGCCTACGCGGTGGCCGCGCTGCTGGCGTTTTTGCCGCTGTCGATCACCGGCAAGGGCATCGCCGCGCCGCGCTGGCATTTCGACCTGTCCGAGCGGCTGGCCACCACGCTGGCCCAGTTCCTCGACGACCCGCGCTGGATCGCGATGCTGGCCGCGGTGCTCACCGTGTCCGGGCCGTGGCTGCCGTCGCGGTGGCGGCGCTGGTGGTGGACGCTGCTGCTGGCGTTCGTGCCGATCCATTTGGTGGTGTCGGCGATCGTGTCCGGCCCGCTGTCCCCCACCCAGAAGTTCCTGGGTGATCTGCTCAGCGCGTTCTCCGACGGCCCGGTGGTGATCGGCCCGACCGCCCCCATGCTGACCGCGGCCTACCACAGCGCCAGCGAAGCCATCTCCGGGATGAACGCCGTCGGCGGCTGGACCGGGGCGCCGCGCCCGGTGCTGGCCCGCGAACTGCTGCCCGAACGCGCCCTGATGGGCGACAAATCGGCCATCGCGGCCCTGCACACCGACGTGATGCGGCCGCTGACCGACGCCGGCCCGGCGCTCACCGAGACCCTGGACGCCTATCTGGACTGCGGCGGCGCCATCGAGGCGTGTGCCCGCAAGTTGTTCGTTCATCCAAACACCGTCCGGTACCGGCTCAAGCGCATCGCCGACTTCACCGGCCGCGACCCCACCCAGCCCCGCGACGCCTACGTGCTGCGGGGTGGCGGCCACCGTGGGCCGGCGTCACCTACCAGGCGCAAGCCCACAGTGCGGTCGCCCACACCGCCCCCGCGGTGACCGCGATCGCGCCCGCGGTGTCGGGCCTGCATCCGGCCGGATGACACATCGCGGCACGGTATCGAACATGTCGCGACCGAGACCGTTTTTGTAGGGTTTCCATAAAAACCTAAGACAAGGTTCATAATCTGATACACCCCGCAAAACCCGGTTCACAGTGTTCTCTTAAACACGTGATTGCGTTGCTCGCCCCCGGACAGGGAACCCAGACGCCCGGCATGCTGTCGTCGTGGCTGGAGCTGCCCGGCGCCTCCGACCAGATCGCGTCGTGGTCGGCGCTCACCGGCCTGGACCTGGCCCGGCTCGGCACCACCGCGGAGGCCGAGGAGATCACCGACACCGCGGTCGCCCAGCCGCTGATCGTCACCACCACCTTGCTGGCCCACCAGGAGCTGCGCCGCCGCGGGCTGCTGGCCGGCTACGAAACCGTCGTCGCCGGCCACTCCGTCGGTGAGATCGCCGCCTACGCGATCGCCGGGGTGATCAGCGCGGACGACGCCGTCCGGCTGGCCGCCACCCGCGGCGCCGAGATGGCCAAGGCCTGCGCGGCCGAACCGACCGGCATGGCCGCGGTGCTCGGCGGCGACGAGGCCGAGGTGCTGACCCGGCTCGAGCAGCTGGACCTGGTGCCGGCCAACCGCAACGCCGCCGGCCAGATCGTGGCCGCCGGTCGGCTCGACGCACTGGACAAGCTCGCCGAAGACCCGCCGGCGAAGGCCCGGGTCCGTCGGCTGGCCACCGCCGGGGCGTTCCACACCCACTTCATGGCGCCCGCGCTGGACGGCTACGCCGCCGCGGCCGCCGCCACCGCCACCGCCGAACCGGCCACCACGCTGCTGTCCAATGCCGACGGCAGCCGGTGGCGTCGGCGGAGGCGGCGATGAGCACGCTGGTCGCCCAGCTGACCCGGCCGGTGCGCTGGGATCTGTGCGTCGACACGCTGCGTCAACGCAATGTCACGGCGATCGTGGAGTTCCCGCCCGCGGGTACGCTCACCGGCATCGCCAAGCGCGAACTTCGGGGGGTTCCGACGCATGCCGTCAAGTCGCCCGCAGATCTGGACGGGTTAACGGAGCTGTAGCCCGCCGGGACAACCAGATAAATGCACGTCAGTTCCGAGTAACACCAACAAGAAACAACATCGAAGGGAGGCCACACGGTGGCCGTCAGCCAGGAAGAAATCATCGCCGGTATCGCCGAGATCATCGAAGAGGTGACCGGTATCGAGCCGTCGGAGGTCACGCCGGAGAAGTCGTTCGTCGACGACCTGGACATCGACTCGCTGTCGATGGTGGAGATCGCGGTGCAGACCGAGGACAAGTACGGGGTGAAGATCCCGGACGAGGACCTCGCCGGCCTGCGCACCGTCGGTGACGTCGTGAACTACATCCAGAAGCTCGAAGAAGAGAACCCCGAGGCCGCCGCGGCCCTGCGCGAGAAGATCGAAGCCGACCGCGCATGACCAAGCCGTCCACGGCCAACGGCGGTTACCCCAGTGTTGTGGTAACCGCCGTCGAGGCCACCACATCGATCGCGGCGGACATCGACGGCACGTGGAAGGGTTTGTTGGCCGGCGAGAGCGGCATCCACGTCCTCAAGGGCGAGTTCACCGAAAAGTGGGACCTGGCGGTCAAGATCGGCGGCCAGCTCAAGGACCCGGTCGACGACCACATGGGCCGGCTGGACCTGCGCCGCATGTCGTATGTGCAGCGGATGTCCAAGCTGCTCAGCGGCCGGCTGTGGGAGAACGCCGGCACCCCGGAGGTCGACCCGGACCGGTTCGGCGTGGTCATCGGCACCGGCCTGGGTGGCGGCGAGAAGATCGTCGAAACCTATGACCTGATGAACGAGGGCGGCCCCCGCAAGGTGTCGCCGCTGGCCGTGCAGATGATCATGCCCAACGGCGCGGCGGCGGTCGCCGGTCTGCAACTGGGTGCCCGCGCCGGGGTCATCACCCCGGTGTCGGCGTGTTCGTCGGGCTCGGAGGCGATCGCACACGCCTGGCGGCAGATCGTCATGGGCGACGCCGACATCGTGGTCTGCGGTGGGGTGGAAGGCGGCATCGAGGCGCTGCCGATCGCGGCGTTCTCGATGATGCGCGCCATGTCGACCCGCAACGACGAGCCCGAAAAGGCGTCGCGGCCGTTCGACAAGGACCGCGACGGGTTCGTGTTCGGCGAGGCCGGTGCGCTGATGATCATTGAGACCGAGGAGCACGCCAAGGCCCGCGGGGCCAAACCGCTGGCTCGGTTGATGGGCGCCGGCATCACCTCGGACGCCTACCACATGGTGGCGCCCGCACCCGACGGCCTGCGGGCCGGCCGGGCGATGACCCGGGCCCTGGAGTTGGCCGGGCTGTCCGCCAAGGACGTCGACCACGTCAACGCCCACGGCACGGCCACCCCGATCGGGGACACCGCCGAGGCCAACGCGATCCGGGTCGCCGGGTGCGAAAACGCCGCGGTGTACGCGCCGAAGTCGGCGCTGGGTCACTCGATCGGCGCGGTCGGTGCGCTGGAGTCGGTGCTGACGGTGCTCTCGCTGCGGGACGGGGTCATCCCGCCCACGCTGAACTACGAGACACCCGACCCGGAGATCGACCTCGACGTTGTCGCGGGCGAACCCCGGTACGGCGACTACCAGTACGCGATCAACAACTCGTTCGGATTCGGCGGGCACAACGTCGCGCTCGCCTTCGGGCGGTACTAAAGCAGTACCGCAGCACGGAAAACGTAAGTAAGGATTGTCGGAGGACAGTTCAGTCATGACATCGCTGTGTACGGGGAACGGCTTCCCCGACGTCGTGGTGACCGGTATCGCCATGACGACGGCTCTGGCGGCGGACGCGGAAGGCACGTGGAAGGCGTTGCTGGACGGCCAAAGCGGAATCCGTAAGCTCGACGACCCGTTCGTCGAGGAGTACGACTTGCCGGTTCGGATCGGTGGGCACTTGGTGGAGACGCCGGAGTCCTTCGATGAGGGGTTGACCCGCACCGAGCTGCGTCGGTTGTCGTATTTGCAGAAGATGTCTACCGTGCTGGGCCGGCGGGCCTGGGCCAACGCCGGCTCCCCCGAGGTCGACACCCGGCGGCTGATGGTGTCCATCGGCACCGGGATGGGTTCCACCGAAGAACTGGTGTGGGCCTACGACGGCATGCGGGAGCGCGGCCTCAAGGCGGTCTCGCCGCTGGTGGTGCAGAAGTACATGCCCAATGGGGCGGCCGCGGCCGTCGGGCTGGACCGTCACGCCAAGGCCGGGGTGATCACCCCGGTCTCGGCGTGCGCGTCGGGCTCCGAGGGCATCGCCCACGCCTGGCAGCAGATCGTGCTCGGCGAGGCCGACATCGCGATCTGCGGCGGGGTGGAGACCCGCATCGAGGCGGTGCCGATCGCCGGCTTCGCCCAGATGCGGATCGTGTTGTCCACCACCAACGACGACCCGGCCGGGGCGTGCCGCCCGTTTGACCGCGACCGCAACGGGTTCGTGTTCGGCGAGGCCGGCGCGCTGATGGTCATCGAGACCGAGGAACACGCCAAGGCCCGCGGCGCCACCATCTTGGCCCGCATCATGGGGGCCTCCATCACCTCCGACGGCTACCACATCGTGGCCCCCGACCCCAACGGGGAGCAGGCCGGGCAGGCGATGAGCCGGGCGGTGCAGCTGGCCGGGCTGACCGCCGGCGACATCGACCACGTCAACGCCCACGCCACCGGAACCGTGGTCGGCGACGTCGCCGAAGGTCAGGCCATCAACAACGCGCTGGGGTCTCACAAGGCCGCGGTGTATGCGCCCAAATCGGCGCTGGGCCACTCGGTCGGCGCGGTCGGCGCGGTGGAATCCATCCTGACCGTGCTGGCGCTGCGCGACCAGATCATCCCGCCCACCCTGAACCTGGTCAACCTCGACCCCGAGATCGACCTGGACGTGGTGGCCGACAAACCCCGGCCCGGCAACTACGAGTACGCCATCAACAATTCGTTCGGGTTCGGCGGACACAACGTCGCCACCGTCTTCGGTCGGTACTGACGGCCCCGGCGCACTGCAGAAGGAGAGTCGCGATGACCATCATGGCCCCCGAGACGGTCGACGAATCGCTCGACCCCCGCGATCCGCTGCTGCGGCTGCGCACGTTCTTCGACGACGACAGCGTGGAGCTGTTGCACGAGCGTGACCGCTCCGGCGTGCTGGCCGCGGCGGGCACCGTCAACGGGGTGCGCACCATCGCGTTTGCCACCGACGGCACCGTGATGGGCGGCGCCATGGGCATCGAGGGCTGCACCCACATCGTCAACGCCTACGACACCGCGATCGCCGAACAGGCCCCGATCGTGGGCATCTGGCACTCCGGCGGCGCCCGGCTGGCCGAAGGGGTGCGGGCGCTGCACGCGGTGGGGCTGGTGTTCGAGGCCATGATCCGGGCGTCGGGCTACGTGCCGCAGATCTCGGTGGTGGTCGGCTTCGCGGCCGGCGGCGCGGCCTACGGCCCGGCGCTGACCGACGTGATCGTGATGGCGCCGGATTCCCGGGTGTTCGTCACCGGCCCCGACGTGGTGCGCAGCGTCACCGGCGAGGACGTGGACATGGCCGCCCTGGGCGGCCCGGACACCCACCACAAGAAGTCCGGGGTGTGCCACATCGTCGCCGACGACGAGCTCGACGCCTACGAACGGGGCCGCCGCCTGGTCGGATTGTTCTGCCAGCAAGGGCATTTCGACCGCAACAAGGCCGAGGCCGGCGAGATCGACCTGCACGCGCTGCTGCCCGAATCGCCGCGCCGCGCCTACGACGTGCACCCGCTGGTGCACGGCCTGCTCGACGACGACGCCCCCTTCGACGAGTTCCAGGCCAAGTGGGCGCCGTCGATGGTGGTCGGCCTGGGCCGGCTGTCCGGGCGCACCGTCGGGGTGCTGGCCAACAACCCGCTGCGGTTGGGCGGCTGCTTGAACTCCGAAAGCGCCGAGAAGGCCGCGCGTTTCGTGCGGCTGTGCGACGCGTTCGGCATTCCGCTGGTGGTGATCGTCGACGTGCCGGGGTATCTGCCCGGTGTCGGGCAGGAGTGGGGCGGCGTGGTGCGCCGCGGCGCCAAGCTGCTGCACGCGTTCGGCGAGGCCACCGTGCCGCGGGTCACGCTGGTGACCCGCAAGACCTACGGCGGCGCCTACATTGCGATGAACTCCCGGTCGCTGAACGCCACCAAGGTGTTCGCCTGGCCCGACGCCGAGGTCGCGGTGATGGGCGCCAAGGCCGCCGTCGGCATCCTGCACAAGAAGAAGCTGGCCGCCGCCGCCGACCACGAACGCGACGCGCTGCACGACGAGTTGGCCGAGGAGCACGAGCGGATCGCCGGCGGGGTGGATTCCGCGATCGAGATCGGGGTGGTCGACGAGAAGATCGACCCGGCGCACACCCGCGGCAAGATCACCGAGGCGCTCGCCGAGGCGCCGGCCCGGCGCGGCCGCCACAAGAACATCCCGCTGTAAGGGTCCCTTCCCGCGCGAGCGTGCGCGTCCCCGGCCGACACGCCGTGCTAATCAGCGTTTTTGCGCACGTTCGCGCCGCGGAGGCCGCCCCAATCCGACACCGGATCGACGCGAATCGCCCACGCTCCGGGGGTGTTTGTCGAATACTGCGTAGGCATGGAACCGTTCAACGAGACACCGCCCGAATCCGTTGAATCCGAAACCGATCGCGACGACACGCGCGGAAAGGTGCGGCGGCGCCAGGTGTTAGGCGGCCTCGCGGCCCTGGGTGTGGGCAGCGCCGGGGTTTCCGCGCTCGTCGCCGGGTGTCGCGACTCCACCAATGCGGCCGGCGCCGACGGTCCCCCCAGCTACGGGACCGGGATCAACGAGGGCTTCAACGGCAAGATCGCCCTCGACGTGCGCGACTCCACACCCGACTGGACGCCGTTCGAACTCAAGCACGCCCCGAAGGACGCACCCAACGTGCTGGTGGTGTTGTTCGACGACACCGGGATGGCGTCGTGGTCGCCGTACGGCGGGCGCATCAACATGCCGACCATGCAGCGCCTGGCGGACAATGGGCTGACCTACACGCAGTGGCACACCACCGCGTTGTGCTCGCCCACCCGGTCCTGCATGTTGACCGGCCGCAACCACCACGTGAACCGGTTCGCCTCGATCACCGAAGGGTCCGACGGGTTCCCCGGTGCGGCGGCGCGGCTGCCCGCCCAGTGCGCGACGGTCGGCCAGGTGCTGCAGGAAAACGGGTACAGCACGTTCTGGGTCGGCAAAGACCACAACGTTCCCGAGGAGGACGTCTCCAGCGGCGGCAGCAAGTCGGAGTGGCCGCTGCAGAAGGGGTTCGACCGGTTCTACGGGTTCCTCGGCGGGGAAACCAACCAGTGGTACCCGGATCTGGTGGAGGACAACAGGTTCATCGAGCAGCCGTATAACCCCGACGACGGTTATCACCTGTCGAAAGACCTCGCCGATCAGGCGCTGCGGATGCTGCGCGACCAGCGGTCCAGCAACCCGTCCAAACCCTGGTACCTGTGGTTCTGCCCGGGCGCCAACCACGCCCCGCACCACAGCCCCGCCGACTACGCCGCCAAGTACAAAGGGCAATTCGACGACGGCTACGAGGCCTACCGCGAGTGGGTGCTGGGTCGCATGATCGACAAGGGCATCATGCCGAAGGGCACCAAGCTGACACCGCTCAATCCCCTGCCCGCCGACGTGGCGGTGGAAACGGATTCGGTGCGGCCGTGGAATTCGCTGAGCCCCGACGAGAAGCGGCTGTTCTCCCGGATGGCCGAGGTGTTCGCCGGGTTCTCCGAATACACCGACGCTCAGGTCGGCCGGATCGTCGACTACCTGGACCAGACCGGTCAGTTGGACAACACCATCATCTTCTACTGCGCGGACAACGGTGCCTCCGGCGAAGGCTCGCCGAACGGGTCGGTGAACGAGAACAAGTTCTTCAACGGCTACCCCGACGACCTGGCCGAGAACATGCGGTATCTGGACAAACTCGGCACCCCCGACACCTACAACCACTACCCGACGGGGTGGGCGGTCGCGTTCTCCACCCCGTTCCAGATGTTCAAGCGCTACTCGCAGTTCTCCGGCGGCACCTGCGACCCGCTGGTGATCCACTGGCCCAAGGGCATCAAGGCCAAAGGCCAAATCCGCCATCAATATCACCACGTCACCGACATCGTGCCGACCATCCTGGACGTCGCGGGCATCAAGATGCCGGAGGAACACCGCGGCGTCAAGCAGTACCCGCTCAACGGGGTGTCGATGCGGTACAGCTTCGAGGACGCCAAGCGCCGACCACCAAAAAACGGCAGTACTATGCCATGCTCGGCACCCGCGGCATCTGGGCCGACGGGTGGAAGGCATCCTCGCTGCACGCACCGCTGGGCGGCAAGGGGCATTTCGACCAGGACCGCTGGGAACTCTTCCACGTCGACGAGGACCGCTCGGAGTCGACGAACCTCGCCGATCAGCACCCCGACAAGCTCAAGGAGTTGATCGACGCGTGGAACGAGGAAGCCAAAAACAACTACGTGCTGCCCCTGGATGACCGGTCGGCGACCGAAATGATCACCATCGCGCGACCGCAGTTCGAGCCCCCGCGGGAGCGCTACCTGTACTACCCCGACACGTCACCGGTCCCGGAAGGGGTGGCGGTCAACATCCGCGGCCGGTCCTACAAGATCATCGCCAACGTCGACCTCACCGACGCCGCGCAAGGCGTGATCTTCGCGCACGGTTCACGTTTCGGCGGGCACGCCCTGTTCATCAAGGACGGCAAGCTGCACTACGTGTACAACTTCCTGGGTATCAAACCCGAACAGGACTTCGTCTCGCCGCGGCTGACCCCGGGTAAACACTCCCTGGGCATGGAGTTCACCCGGGAAAGCTCGGGCAAATACGGTGAATCCCTCGGCACCACCACGCTGTACGTCGACGACAAGGCCGTGACCAAGGGGCCGATGCGGGCGCAGATCGGCAAGTTCACCCTGGCCGGCGACGGCCTGTGCGTCGGCTTCGACAGCGGCGACAACGTCTCGCCGCAGTATCAGAACCCGGGCACGTTTACCGGCGGCACGATTCAAGGCGTTGCGATCGACATCAGCAAGGAGGCCTTCATCGACCTGCAAAAGGAGGCCGCGGCCGCCCTCGCCCGCGACTAGCCGCCGGCCTCCCCCGCGCGAGCAGACGCAAAATCGCACAAATTGCCGTGCGCCAGTGCGATTTTGCGTCTGCTCACCCCCCAAGCGCCCCCCTTAGCGCGTGGTGTAGCCGCCGTTGGCGAAGATGGTCTGCCCGGTGATCCAGTGCCCGCCGTCGACCAGGAACGTCACCAGCGGCGCGATGTCCTCGATCTCGGTCAGCCGGTTGCCCATGCCCTGCGACTTGTGGAACTCGACCCGCTCCGGGGTTTCCTGCGGGTAGAAGAACGGGGTGTCCATCGGGCCCGGCGCCACACTGTTGACGTTGATGCCGCGCACCCCGAACTCCTTGGCGGCCGCCCGGGTGAAATGCTCGACCGGGCTCTTGGAGCCGGCGTAGGTGGAGTAGCCGTCGGTGAACGCGCCCAGCAGCGCGGTCACGATCGTCACCACCGACCCGTTGTCGTTGAGCCGCTTACCGGCTTCCTGCAGGAAGAAGTAGGCCGCCTTGGCGTTGATGTCGAACATCGAATCGTATTCGGCCTCGGTGGTTTCCACGATCGGCTTGCGCAGCACCTTGCCGACGGTGTTGATCGCGATGTCGACCCCGCCGAACGCGCCGACGGCCGCGTCGAACAGTGCGGTCACGTTGGCCGGCCGGGTGAGATCGCCCTGCACCTTGATCGCCTTGGCGCCGGCGGCCTGCACCGCGGCGACGGTCTTGTCCGCGTCGGGTTCGGTGCTGGCGCTGTTGTAGTGCACCGCGACGTTGACGCCCTGCTCAGCGAGCGTGGTGCTGATCAGCCCGCCCAGGTTCTTGGCGCCGGCGGCGACCACCGCCGATTTCCCCACCAGGTTGCTCATGGTTGTCCCTCCTGCCTCAGACACAACCTAGCCACCGTAAGCACAAATAGGAAACAATGATTCGCGATCTTCCGACAAGATGTGATTGTGGATAGAGTGGGCCGATGTCCCCGGTCCCCGATCTACGCCGCTTAGCTCATTTCATCGCGGTCGTGGAGGCCGCCGGCTTCACCCGGGCCGCCCGGCAGCTGCACCTGTCCCAACAGGCACTGTCGAATTCGGTCCAGCAGCTGGAAAAAGAAATCGGCGCAACGCTGCTGGTGCGCGCCGGCCGTCGGATCACCCTGACCCCGGCCGGGCAAACGCTGTACGACGAGGGTCGCTCCTTGCTGGCGGCGGCCCAAACAATCACCCAACACACCCGGGCGGCGGCCACCACCCAGCCCGAGGAGTTCGTCATCGCCCACTCCCCGGCGATCAGCAACCATGACGTGTACGCGCTGATCACACCGGCGATCCTCGCGTCGCCGGGCACCTCGTTCACGGTCCGGCAGGTCTTCCCCGACCAGCTGGTCGCCGGGGTGCACGACGGCACCATACATTTGGGGTTACGCCGCGGGGTGGCACCGCAAGAACGTCTCGCCAGCGCGGTGGTCCGCTACGACACGCTGCGGGTGGCGCTGCGCAGCGATCACCGGCTGGCCGCCCGCGCCCACCTGACGGTCGCCGAACTGGCCGACGAATTCATCGCGCTGTGGGCGCCGCCCGGGGCGTCCTACTACAGCGACTTCCTGGTCAACGCCTGCCGACGCGCCGGCTTCGAACCGCAGTACCGGGTGAGCCGGGTGCAGGGCTGCCCGCCGGAGGTCGCCGCGTTGACCGAGGACGCCGCCGCGTTCGTCACCGCCCCGCCGGGTCCGGCCGTCCACGGCGCCGTCACGGTGGTCGACCTCGACGGGCCGCTGCTGGTCCCGATGCAGGCGCTGTGGCAACCGCACACCACCTCGGCGGTGCGGGACCTGATCGTCGCCTAACCGCGCGGTAGATGGCGCCGAGCGTCAGGGGGTCGGCTGCGGTTTGGTGGCGGAAACGGCGCGGGTGCGGATGAGTGGCAGTCCCCACCACCCGCGCCAGCCCAAGTCCCGACGCTGCACGTGCACCATGCCGCGTTGCCGGAGTCGGGCGGCATACAGGCGGGTGAAACCGATGTCGGCGATCACGACGCGACCCCCGGGTCGGAGCACGCGCACCGCCTCGTCGATCGCGGCCCGCCGGGCGTGATTGCCCGGCAGATTGTGGATCGCCAAGCTGCTCACGATCAGGTCGAAGGACGCGTCAGGGAACTGCAGGTCGGCCATGTCCCGGGTGTGCAGTTCGATCCGGTCGGCGACACCTTCGGCCTCGGCGTTCGCCACCGTCGCCTGGCGGGAGTTGCCGGTCTGATCAGGACGCCAAATATCCACCCCCACAGCGCATCCGCGCGGCACCAGTTTGGCCGCGGCCAGGAGAACCGCGCCGCGCCCGCAGCCGAGGTCGAGCACCCGTTCGTCACCGCGGAGGCGTAATTCGGTCAGCAGACGCGCCCAGACCTCGAACTTTCCCCGCCGACTGAACCGCGCGATGCTCACACCCGCGGCAACCAGCGCGATCGCCGTCACGGCCGCTGCGAGTCCCGGCAGCGTCCGTCCGGCGCCCAGCCAGATGGCGGCCAAAACACCGGCCGCTACGCAGACCAGCGCATACCCGCCGAAGACGATCGGTGCGGGAATCAGCCGGTAGTCGCCATCGACGCCGTACCGCCCCCGCGGGCGAGCAAGGTCAGCAGCCAACTCAGTCATCGCCTTCGCCTCCGTAGGTCGTGCTCCGATAGTCCCGGGCGAGCCGTTCGAAAATCGGGATGGCTTTCGCCGCAGCCCGTTCCAGGGCGCCCCGGCCCGGACTTTCAGCCGGCTCGAACGCGTGGCGCACCGTGTCGGCAAGCTGATCAGCCTTCTGCTCCAGGCTCAACGGCATGTCCGGCGGCAGAAAGGGCTCCGCGGCGAAGAAGCCAAACACGAGGGCAGGCAAGGCATAGTCGAGATCACTCGGCCGCAGATCCGACCGCAGCATCCCTTGGGCGGCCAACACAGCCAGGTACTCGCGGTTGACGTCGAGCTTGACCCCCTCCAGCCGCCGATGGTTTGCCACGGCGAGCAAGGTGTCGAGGGTGTCGGTGTCCCGGGTGTAAAGCGCACGCAGCACGGGACGCTTCATCGCCTCGACGAAGAGCTGCCGCAGGTAGCGGTGCAACGCCACCGCGGCAGGATCATTGCGCAACGAGCCAACAATGGCGTCGGTCATCGCCGCCGCCTCGCGGGAACTAACGGCATGGAAGAGGTCTTCCCGTGATCGCCAGTGCAAGTAGATGGTGCCCTTGCCGACGCCGGCACGGCGGGCGAGCTCATCGATCGTCACCCGGCGATAGCCCCAGCGCAGCAGCAGATCGCGGGCGGTGTCCAGGATCCGATCGGCCCGCTGCGCCCGATCGACGCCGGCACGTTCCACCATCGCCGACCCTCAGTTCCGCGTACGCCGCATCATGATGACCAGAATACGTTTTTGGTCATCAGTCATCAAGCGGCTTTTTTCGGGCCGGTTAGCGTCGCCCGAGGATGACCGAAAGCGCGTGGTGCAGATCTTTATCGGGGTCAGCCGGCCGGGCGTCGGCGCGCCAAGCGACGAAGTCGTCGGGGCGCACCAGCAGCGCACCCTCGGGGGGCGAGCCCGGTCACC